>CALJPJ010000251.1 GCA_937980625.1 uncultured Bdellovibrionales bacterium | reverse complement strand
TGATTATCGGCAAACGGATCATCACCAATCAACGCACCAGTAATAAAGCCATTAAAAGTAAATTTAGCATCATATTTGTACAAACCAATTTCATCACTTTCTAAACCGTCAATAAAAAATTTTCCATATCGAAAACCACCTACTGGTTTTCCATTTTCAATATCTGGATCTAAATGAGCGAAAAATCTTCTGTTAATATCACCAACTCCACCATTACTTGGAGTATTAGGAACAAAAGCCTGAGGAATAAATATTTGTTCTGAAACCACAACTCCAGATTTAATTAACTCAACTTTAAAGTCTGTAATAACAACTGATTTTTTATTTGCGTTTGCCATCATAAAAAAAAATTGAAAAAAACCATTTTTAAGTGTAATTGACCGTGACTCTGTCGTGCTTGGATCTTGAACTTCAATCCCAATATTTCCTGAATTATAAATTTTCGTAGCATAGTAGCCTATACTAAGAGGACTAATATTTTTAGCTTCCACTAAAGTTAAAGAAAATAAAATAGTAGTAAATATAACAAACAAATGTTTTATTAAAAACTCCTTAGTAGGTAAATCAATATTCTATTCTTATCATATATTAATTAACATTAAAAACTATAATTCTTCTTGCTAGGCCTTGATCATCCGTAAATGGGTCTGTCTCATCCGAAGGGTTTACTGGCTCTGCTAAAACTTCAGTAATAAAACCATTAAATGTGACTTTTACCTCGTAAAGGTATAAACCGTTTTCATCTTTTTCTAGACCATCAATATAAAACTTACCAAAAATAAAACCTCCAACTTGCTTAGGTACATCTCGCTCGGGGTCCAAATGGGCAAAAAACCTTTTACCCGGGTCTCCCACCCCAGGAGGATTACTTAAGGGAGTATTGGCTACATAGGCTTGAGGTATAAAATCTTTTTTTAAAACTAACACCCCAGATTTAAACAACTCTACTTCAAAGTCGGTAAAAACAACGGCTTTTTCGTTATTATTTGTCATTCTAAAGCTAAATTCAAAAAATCCATTTTTAAGTGTTATCTTTTCATCAGGGTCTGCACTACTAGGGTCTTGAACCTCAATACCTATATCTGTTGCATTATATACTTTAGAGTAAAAGCTTTCTATCTCCAACTCTTTAGCTTCTTCACCAATCTCTCCACAAGATAAAACTACTAAAAAACATAATGACATCACTATTATTTTCTTCATAACTACCCCTTATTTAAAATTTTTGGTGTTAGAAAAATTATTAACTCATTTTTTCTATTTTCCTTAACTTTACTTTTAAATAACCAACCAAGTATAGGAATATCTTTTAGACCTATTGGCCCTGACTCTCCACTCAAACCTAAGGAGTCATAAATCCCACCAATGACTGCTGTCTCACCACTTTTAACTAAAATCTTTGACTTGGCTGACCTATCATTTACTGCACGAGCTAAGCTCTGAGTATCTTCAACAGCCCCTGCAAAGGCACGACTAACAAGAAAGTCCATCATCACATTACCATTATTAGTAATTTGTGGTGTCACAGCCAACTTTAAACTCACAGGCTTTCGCTCTACCTTTCTACTCACAACTCCATCAGAAACTGATGAAGTCACTGTTAAAACTTCAGTTTGCTGTGAAATCTCAGCTCTTTCTTTATTCATTGCAATAATTCTTGGAGAAGATAATATTTTAGTTAAATTTTCATTTTCTGATAAAGCTAAACTCGCTGTTAAATCACCAATACTTTTTAATGTACCAATACTTAAACTAAATAATCCAGCAGCCCCACTAATCTCAGAGCTTGCTGTTGAATTCATTCTAAGAGTTGGTCGCATCAACACAGGCGAGCCTGATGGTCCACCTGACTGACTAAACTCAGAAACACCATTTTCTGCTCCCCAACGCACACCAATTTTTTGTATAAAGTTTTCTTGAGCCTCAACTATTTTTCCCTCAATCATAACCTGTGCAGGGGCCACATCTAGATTTTTAATTATTTTTTCAACCTTTTGTAAAACCTCTTCAGTGTCTTTCACAATTATACTATTTGTTCTTGAGTCTGCTGTTACTTGCCCTAAGCCTTTTGTCAGTAAACTATTTACAATAGTATGTAATTGCCAAACATCAGCAAAGTTAATTGTAAACATTCTAACTTTTTTGGGACTCAAATTATCAATATTAGCTTGAGTTTTAGCCACCATTGTCGCAATACTCTCTAACTCTGATAAGGTCGCAATTCTCAGCACTGATCCTTCACGAACATAGCCCAACCCATGTGACTTCATTATTGTTACTAAAGCTTGATCCCAAGGAACTTGTCTTAACTTTAACGACATAGAGCCTTTTACTTTATCAGAAACTATAATATTAGCCCCACTTTCTTCCGAAATAAAATTTAATAAATCTCTAACATCAACCCCATTTGCTTGAATAGATATTGGGCGACCATAGTACTGTCGGTTGTTTCTCAAAAAGTCATTAAAGTTAGCTGCAGACATTATCCCTTGCGGTTGCGAAATGGGTTGCGGAGTAAACTCCTCGTCTTCTGGCGCAGGCTCTACACTTGCTTGCACCGGAGCCAGGCTTCCGTTAGCTACGACTAAAATGGTATTTCCTTCTTGCTGTACACCTGGTAGGCCATAGCCTTGTTTCATTTGCATAACAACACTGACTGTAGAGCCATCATCTTGTTCATATGCATTTAAACCAGCAAATGGGGTTCCTGCAAAGTCCTTCATTATAAAAGGGCGTTTTAAAGCTTCTGGAATACTTGCATTATCAATATCAATAATCATTTGTCTTTTTTCAGGCTTCTGGCGCTGAGAAATACTCGCTGGTCCAGAGGTTTTAATCATTACTACACCGCTACCACCTTGTGCGGACTTAAAATCAATTGATGAGACAGCTACACTTTCAGAAGTTACTGAAACGGGCTGACTGATAGGATCTTGTACAGCTACTGGTTCTTCTGGAAGCGGTTCATTTATATCAAAACCCTCCTCCACTGGCTCAGTAATAGAAGCGTCTTGTGTTAAAGCTTCAGACACCACTTCTTCGGCATCAAAACCATCAAACTCGTCACCGCCGGCTGTATTTTCATTTCCAAAATCTTCGTCAAAGCCCTCATCATCACCAAAACCCTCATCATCACCAAAGTCATCACTGGACTTACTTACTGTCGTATCGCCGTCCTCATCACCAAAGTCTTCATCATCAAAGCCCTCATCCTCAGAGCTTTCATCAGATGCAAATGAATCATCATCAAATCCTTCTTCATCACCAACCTCATCTAATTCATCAGAAATTGCACCTTCAACTTCAGTGACTAACTCAGGCTCTTCTTCAAAACTCTCGTCTTCTGTTGAAGTACATGCTGTCATTAAAAATAAACTTAACAAAAGACAAACTA
>CALJPJ010000250.1 GCA_937980625.1 uncultured Bdellovibrionales bacterium | reverse complement strand
TCTAAGGGGGGTGATATTACTTTCAGACAAAGAGACTTATCCTAAACTTAAATGGTCGGAGAGACAGGATTCGAACCTGCGACCCTTTGGTCCCAAACCAAATGCGCTACCAAACTGCGCCACTCTCCGACGGCAAATTTTTTCACAATAAAATTTGTGAATTCATATAACTACATAAAAAAAGTCTAATATTAAAGTAAAAAACGGTTCTAAATCAGATTATATTTTTTCGCTCAATTAACTAGCATTTTCTTTGACTTTTTAAGGTCTTAGGTCGTAATGCGGCGACTAAAAACTGTCAAAAAGCCTTGCTTATAAAGCAAAAGCCTAATTATCATTAACTATATGCGTTGTTGTACTGATTAAGGTCTAGTTGTTCAGAGTTAGGAGGACACTGAATCTTGCGAAGCCTTTACTAAAGTCATTACTCCAGCCAGGTAAACAAAATTAATTAAACAACTAAAGATAACAACTTAAGGAGAGACGAATGAAAAAACTAATTATGTTGGTGGCAGCGCTAGGAATAGTATCTGTTGCTAATGCTGAAAGTGAAATCAGTACAAGTGCGGAGTATCGTGTTCGTGGTGCATTAAATCAGGGTGAAACTTTAACTAATGATAGATCATCAAATGTATTAAACCATAGAATGATGTTGAAAACGGAATATAAAGCAAGTGATAGGTTTTCAGCAAACTTAACCCTTGTTCATCATGCAGACTTTGGTGACAGAGGAACTACCTTTTCTGGTGGACCTGGTAACTCAACTAATAACCCTAACCGTGCAACTAGAGATAATTTAGATGATAGTAGTACTGGTTTAATTGTAAACGAAGCTTATGCCACTTGGAGAATTAACGATGAGTTTTCATTAAAAATGGGTCGTGGATCTTTTGAGGGAGCTGATGGTTCGTCAACTTCAACAAATGATTTTCAAAATGCACTAACAGCTTTTGATGGTGTGGCTGGTATTTATGAGCTCGAGTTTGCTAGAATTACTGGATTTTTAATTAAGTTTGCTGAAGGGCTACCTGCTTCTGCAAATACAAATAATGATCCGGAAGTAAATACAGTTGGTATTTCTGCTGATTTAAAGTTTGCTCCTGAAATTTTTAGTATGATGAATGTCTATACTAACCAGGTTAGGCAAGACCTTTCTGTGCTTGCTGGATTAGATAAAGAAGTTTATCAACGTTACGGTGTTGTTCTAGGTGGTCAATTTGCTGAGCTTGTAGACTTTAAATTAGCTTTCCATGGACATACAGGTGAAGCTACAGATGCTGCTGGTGATGATAATGATATTAAAGGACATATGATTGATGCTCAACTTGGTGTAACTATGGAAGATATGAGCAATATGAATTTTTACGTTGGTTACCATACAGATACTGGTAGTGATGGCAGTTCAAGTGATGATGAAACTTATAGGGCTTATTATTACGATGTTCATAAATTCGCCGGTTTAATGGATGTCGTTGGTTGGGGTAACTTAAGTTATATTCATGCAGGTTTCAGTATGGACCCAATGGAAAACTTAACTGTTGGTCTTAAATACCATATGTTTACAGCCACTGAAAAAGAAGGCACTACAACGTTTTTAGGTGCAGCTAGTGGTGCAGCTGTAGATACAAGTGAAGATGATATTGGAAGTGAGATTGATTTATATGCTGTTCACAAATATGACGGTGGATTTCAAATTGAAGCTCGTTATGGCTTGTTTATGGCCGGCGATCGTTTAGGTCCAGACGAAGAAGATTTCCAACAGTTCTTTATTCAAGGTACTATGAGCTTTTAATTAAAAGTTTATATACGTTAATAATATTATTAAAAAAGCTATCCAAAGTTAGGATAGCTTTTTTTTATTTGGTTTATCTTATTGTAAGCTAAACGCTGAATTTTAAATTGGTAAATACTTTGTAAGGCTAGATTAAGATAAACTTATCTATGAAACGAATTACCAAATTATCGACAGCGAAAAGTAATATTAGCTACTTGCTCGCGACTTGAGCTTTCAGTGTAACTTAAGTACCTTGATGTGGCTCCAACGCTACCACCAAAAACAGCTTCTTGTTCTCTATTTAAGCAGTAATCTTTTGCAGCATCCACAGCGGCTGATTCAGCAATATATTTATCAGTGTCTCTAGAAACAACTCTATGTAGGCCGTACTCAGAGGGTAGTACCTGTACGTGGGCCGTGCTTTCTTCTTCTTCTTCAGTGGAGGCACAGTTTGTTAGGCACAAACTCATTAAAATTAAACTCGCAATTAGTGTTATATGTTTCATAGTTATTTCTCCTAAATTAATTACAAATACTATTTCGGCAGGACTTTTAAAGGGTTTAATTTAAATGTAAAATATTAGCCAAAGGTCTAGTGTTCAGTATTAATTTAAAACAAAGCGAGACTTTAGTTGTTTTAAATTGAGGCGTAGGTGACTCAACAATCAAATTTAAGCCAATTTATGACCTTTAAAAAAATTAGAAAAGCTAAAGGTCGAGGCTTGTATAAATTAAATACAAAAAAGGGCTATGAGGGCCTTAAGTTGGGTTAGTTATTACTTCGCTAGAGTTTTTTTAAACGCTTAGTTTTTGGTGTCTAACCAATGAGTAAAAAATTTTGTGGTATAGCCATAGTAGCTGGTGGAGTTTAAGTTCTGTTGACGTTTCATTAAGCGACTTCAGTTTCTATGAGGCCTCAAAGATAGAACAGGGCTGGCTTGCCCTTGGCAATCACTGTTACTTATTTTTTGTTTGAATTTAAAAAACTTGTATCTTTCATATTAATTTACCAAACCTATGGTCCAAGTGCTGATATCAACTCACAGATATAAGCAAGCCTGAAATTTTATATGACTAGGTGAAGTCTCAACAAGGCCCAAAGCAAAGTTAAAAAATATATAAGAGTACATTTGATACCTATTATCTTATTTGTTAAGCATGGCCCTTTAGTTATCGAAACTAGCTATATGTGCTCACTATGCTTTATGCAGAAAAGATACTGGGCTAACTGCTGGTTAGTTTAAATTATAAGTGTTCTCACGAAATTGAAGAGTTATAAAGTTCTCTAAATAATTTTTTTATCGATGTTTATAATATGTCATTTACTCGTAGTTAAATCATTGTAATTCCTATGCCATTAAATAATTCTCGAAGTAAAAAAAAATTATATAATTTTAATGAGTGTTTAATAGCTATTAATAAACGCAGTTTGTATTTTACGTCTTTAAAAAATTGAGAATCTATGAGATATTTAAGTTGTGAAGTTATTAATTAGCCTTATATTTACAGTTATTTTATCAGTACCAAGTGTTTTTGCAGCATCTTTTCGTAAAATCAACGTAGATTCGGCTTTAAAAAAACAAATTAAAATTTTAGTTGAAATGTCTAAAGACTTACATGAGTTAACTTATACTAGTAATGCTGTTGAAACTAAAGTATTACTAAAAAAAATGGAAGATCAAATAAAAAAAACTAAGGCCATTGTTGTGGATGATGGGCCGTCAGCCAAGTATTTATTGAGTTTATTCAATGATATGGAAGGTAGTTTAATAAAAGCTAAAGACTTAGAAAAGCAAAAACAGAGAGATACCTTAAAAATTAGCTTTGCTAAAATAACTCGAGTGACACAAGGCTTTGATGTGGGTAATTACAGAACCTTTTATTGTCAGCGCTTTAAAGATTTATGGATTCAAAGGTCGTGGGTCGTTAAAAACCCTATTCACCCAAAGTCTCGCTGTGGGGTGCTTGTAAACTAATATGAATAACTTTTTAAAAACACTATCGCGAGGGACTATAGCATTTTTAAGCATCGGAATTGCTATTTTAGTTATAGTGTATATGGATCCGCCGCATACTCTATGTAACTCTGAAAAAGAACAATTATTAAGTGTGCAAAAAAACTTTTTAAACCCTAATCCCGAATTAAAAAAAGCTTTTAAAAAAGCGAAATCACCTTATGATAGATTATATACAAGTTGTAAAGAGAGTGAGAATTCTGGAGGTTGTTTAGAATATTTTTTAAGTTTAAAAAAGTTTGTTTCAGATTTTGAAGTTTCATCAAAAGAGTGTCGACCGAGGTTATTTACCGATAAAAAAATTAAGACAGTTTTTACGAATGGTTTAGAGTTAATGTTAAACTTAGCTTGGGGTAAAGCCCCTCCATCTGAATTTAAAAAAAAATATGCGTGGTTTGATCAGGCTGATTTATATTTATTTTGTAAGGTAAAAAAACTAACAAAAAACAATTTATCTAAAAATAACTGGGAAAAGCTCAGAGAAAGTCTTTTGCTAAAATTACCTGGTACTGAAAACCTATCTCGGGAGCAGCTCTGGAAAAGCTCCTTATTATCAATATCATGTAAAAATTATTTATAACTTATCTATGTTAAAATTAGTGCTAAAGAGGACGCAAAGGGGCCTCATATTAAATATAAAAAAGCCTAGTGATGTTATGCTGACATAGAACTAAAGCAAAAAATAGATACTTCTTCGTCCTAAAAATTATTTTAGAGTTTAAACATTGTAACTACTGCAGAAGGTAAGTTTTTGCCAAAATAAAAAAGCCCTCGGATGAGGGCTTTAAAGCATCAAAAAAAATGAATCAAACTTAAAATTCAAAAGGCTTAGCAGAGATTTGCTCTGGTCTTCCGAAAGTATCAGAAGCGTCAGTACCAACCGGTAGTAAAGCTAAATCACGAGCAGTCTTTATTTGTGCGCTCACACGTCTTTGTTGCTTAAGGCTAACCTTACTGATTCTAGATGGTGTGATTTTGCCGCCATCCATAACAAACCTAAAAAGGGTTACAGGGTCCTTGTAATCGAATTGAAACTCAATTGGGTACTCAGGGCGAAATTTACTGCGAGTTGATTTTTTTAACATCTTATATATCCTCTTATTTCGTAATATCTTACAGAATTTCTAAACTTTTACTCGGATTGTTTAGATTTGTCTAGACAAAAAGGATCAATTTAACTATATGTTAGTGTTTTAGGAATATAAGGAGTCTTTAAAATGCCACGCTGTGAACTATCAGGTAAAGGACCGGTTGTAAAAAACCTTGTCAGCCATTCAAATATTAAAACAAAATCAACAGCTTACCCGAATATTCAAAGTAAAAGGGTTTACAGCCAAGCTTTAAATAGCTTTATAGGCTTTAAAGTTGCTACTAGCACTCTAAGAACATTAGAGCACAAAGGTGGTTTAGACCCATTTTTACTCAAACAAGATGATAAAAAGCTGTCTAAAAGAGCATTAACAGTTAAAAATAAAATTAAAAGCAAGCTATCGCGCCCTCCTAAGGCGAAAACAGCAAAAAAATAAGGGGCTTACAATGGCTTTAAAGTTAAAAATTAATAAAGGTGATACAGTTCAAGTGATTGCTGGAAATGACAAAGGCAAAAAAGGTTCGGTTATGTTTGTAAAAAACACACCCAACAAGCCCTTAAAAATTAAGGTTCAAGGTGTTAAAATGATGACTCATTTTGACAAAGAAAAAGGTCGTTTTGAAGCAGAAGGTTTAATTGA
>CALJPJ010000249.1 GCA_937980625.1 uncultured Bdellovibrionales bacterium | reverse complement strand
GATTATGGAGCGACTCGTAAGTGGATTGGTAACCAAGAAGGTCAATTGGAATATACAAGAGACTTAATTGTGAGTGTTAAAATTACAAGAGAAAGTTTTAAAAAAAAATTAACTGAAATTGAAAAGAAAAAAATGAATCTGTGGTATTCCGGCAGTTATGAGGTTCTGAATTCTAAAAAGTTAATTCACAAAATAAAAAAATCTTCTGATGTTAGTAGAGTCGGAAGTGAGCTTGAGAGAAATTATTTATTTAGAAAAAAAATATTAGTAATAAGTGGAGTAGGGCTAAGGGGTAATGTAGAGATGATATGGGAAAAGATTAAAAAATAAGAAGTGTGTCAGGCCATGTTTCTTATCACCAGAAGCAAGGAGATATGGCCGGACACGTTTATATTTTTTTAGGTAATACTAACTTTCTAAGTTAAAAACAGGCATTCATCTAAATCAACTCGCTTTGTGACAATTTCTGCAAAATTTGAACTCATAGTTACATACTCTACATTAAAGGTTATGATATCTTTAGTGGGGTTGTTACTTCTGTGAACAGAGAGTGTAACTGTGCGAATAATATGTTGCAAATTAAGTGGCACTAAAGGCATTTCTCTTTGCCTTAAGAAAATGTAG
This sequence comes from uncultured Bdellovibrionales bacterium, assembly GCA_937980625.1. Classification (GTDB taxonomy): domain Bacteria; phylum Bdellovibrionota; class Bdellovibrionia; order Bdellovibrionales; family UBA1609; genus JAHDIR01. The sequence goes on along the minus strand of CALJPJ010000249.1, from coordinate 3,099 downwards.
TCTATGCTATTGTTAAATTTAAAGTTATAAAGTTTTAAATTTTCTTCATCCAATTTTTTTGCTAATAGAGCTCCATAACAGCGAGCTTCTTTAAGCCTATCAGGATTAATTCTCTGGCCTCCATCGAGTTGTGTATATCTTCCATAGTAAACGTCTCTAGTAGCGCTTAAGTTAAACGAGAAAGAAGTAATTGAAAGAAATAGTGACGTAGTTATTATAATTTTATACATAGTTTTCTCCTTGTTTATTTTCTATAATATTTACTAATTGATTCGCGACTAAGTTTAGAAAGCTGATCACAGCTAAGGCCGTCGAGTTCTTTACTATAAAAGCTATTTGATAAATAGTTAGTAAAAAACCTTTCTACGGGTTCATCGAAGCAAAAATCTTCGAAAGGACTCCCATTTTTTCCAGGACCTATGCATTTTAGCTGGCTTCCATAATAAAAGTTAAACTTAGCACTATTCACATTTATATTCGCATTAATATAATCAAGGCCAAGTATATCTAGTACGAACAGTAAAATTACAGAGCCATTGTATCTGTATTTTTCTGAGAATAAATTTGATAATGGAAAAGGGTCGAAAACTAATTTTCTGTCTTTTAGGTTAAAATCAAATGGGTCATTAGGGTCAAAAATACTTCCAATTCGTGATAAGCCTTTATTATTTTGAAGGACTAAGCTTTTTTGTACGAGGTAATCCGACTTCATAGAGGTAAGAACCTCATCAGTGAATACTTCAAATGGTTTAACCACTTTTTGTACACTGGTCGGAAAAAAATCATTCAGCTTAGAAGCGCAACTATATTTTTTGTTACGTGGGTTTCCAGTGTAATTTTCATCTAAACTTAAGCCTTTAATCAAGAATTGAAAAGCTTGCTTTTTTTCCTTAGAAATGACAAGCATTTGCCGTGCCAGTCTTCTGAAATTGTGTTCCCCAAGTGCCATTCCAAGAACTTGATTTGGCAAGGTGGTATGTCCATCTCCAATGATAATAGCATTGTGCATATCTTCTTCGACATAAGGTCTGTATAAGTCGAAATCCTCTGACCACTTTTTAAAAGTTTTGTAATTTGAGTTTAAAAATTTATACCTAGGATTTATTTTTTGCTCTTTTAAGTATTCTTTAAACTTATTATGTTCAGGAGTTCCCAGGCGAATAAAGTCCATGCCTCCTCTAGAAAGAGACCCATATGCTCCCACCCAAGAGTTATAAGGGTCCCAAAGACCTTTTGGGTCCTGACCATGGCATTGAGTGCAGCTTTTAGGGTTAACTTCTATAGTTTTTGCAAAGGGATTAGTTTTTCCATTAAAACTTAACTCTCTGAGGTACATTTTGTCGTCAATAATTTCTAGGGTTTCAATTTTTTCAACATCACCCGGTTGAGCATAACCTCCACTTTTATGTGAGTTGTAAGTTAGCATAAATTTACCTTTTCTCCCGAACATAATTACTTTTGGTCGCTTTGCACTCACAAGGTTTTTATCTAAAGCTTGGGTTTCATACATCAGTGAATAGCCATTTTTAAAATCAATTGGCAGGACCGCTAACATTTCATCAATATTAACAACATTATTTTTAACTAATAGATTTTTAAATTCGCTCCAATTATTAACCCCATCAATAGATGCTTTAGCAATACTCCCAATGCTCAATAAGAGTATTGTAATTATTAATTTTATAGCCATATTTCCTCCCCAGGATTTTGTCTTTTGTTAAGGGCGAGGTGTATAGTATAATTACCTATTTTGACTATAAAAATATTTTGACAATAATTATATTATATGATTTATGCAGATATGACTAATATAAATATTCACAGAGACTCATTGGCCATAAAAGAGGGGGTTAAAAAGCTACTGAAAGTTAATGGCTACTCCCAACAAGATTTAGCTTCACACTTGGGTTTATCATTACCTATGGTAAGAAAGGTTTTAAATAGTAATAACTTAACTATTGAACGACTTATGCTTATTTGTGACTTCTTTGACTTAAGCTTTTTCGATTTTATTGAGATCGTAAAGTCCAATCAAAAGACTATTAATTATTTAAATGATGAGCAGTTTGAATATTTAAATAATTCAGATAAAGCAAATGCTATATTTATATCACTTATTTCTTGTAGTTCCATTGACGAAGTACATGTGCTTTTAAGAGTGAGTAAAAATGATATTAAAAAAATTTTGTTAGAAATGGAACAGTTAAAAATAATACGTCTGTTTACTGATGGTTGCTTTAAATTTCTTATTAAGCCTCCTGTTGTAGTAAAAAATGAGCATAAAGAAAAAAATAGAGATAAAATTAACCGTTGGCACGTTTTAGTAAATAATTTTGTCTTAAACAATAATAAACTCTATAATGGTACTAATGAAACTAACTCTGATAGGTTAGAAATATTTTGCCATGAGAACACTATTAGAGAATACAGAAAAGAATTGAAATCTCTTTTTGCTAAGATAAGTCTAAGGTCTAAATACGACCAAGCAAGTTTTTCCAAGAAAGAATTAAAATATTACTCAGTATCTCATAACTCTGGTGATTTTTCAGGTTGGATAGAAATGTTTTTGCAAGGCTCAAAAGAGCCCCAATAAAAAACATATCATTGTAACTGTTTGATTACTAAATAATCAAATCGCAAAAATATAAACTTATCTTTGTAAATATAGTATGTAGCGCTACATTAAATTGGCCATTCGACGAACTTTAAAAAGAGTAAAAATTGTCTCATTAAAGGCTTTGGGCTCATACAACACTTAAGAAAGATTCATTACCTTCTTTGAAGCTTAATTTGTTTCCATAGGATCGACCTATATAAACTGTTGGAACTATATATGGTATAAAGTCTTCTTCAAGTATAATTCCATCAATACTTTGTTTATTTATACATCTTAGCTCCGCACTATTATTGATCGCTGTATCAAGATCATTTACTAGCTTTAAATTTCTACCTGTATAATTCATATTTATATCTCCTTTGCTTAAGTAGTTTATGTGATTTTAATCAGCAATAGTGGTGCCATTTAATTTTTAATTTTAAGTACTTAAAATCGTTAGAGCCTCTAGACAAAAGCTTTGTGGATCTCAAAGTCACTATGAC
>CALJPJ010000248.1 GCA_937980625.1 uncultured Bdellovibrionales bacterium | reverse complement strand
CCTTGGCACTCCTCACAGCGCCCGCCTTTAACGTTAAAGCTAAAATGACCCGGCTTAAAGCCACGAATTTTAGCCTCTGGAAGCTCAGCGTATAAACTTCTGATAAGTGGAAATATTCCAACATAGGTAGAAGGAGTTGATCTTGGTGTCCGACCAATTGGCTTTTGGTTAATTTCAATAACCTTATCAATATTTTCAATGCCAATAATTTTCTTGTGATCTCCCACATATTTATTAGTTTTATTAATTACATTCCAAAGTGCAGGGTATAAAGTTTGAATAATTAATGAACTTTTACCACTCCCTGAAACCCCGGTTACACCTATTAGTTTGCCAAGTGGTATATCTACGCTCACTTTTTGTAAGTTATGCTCAGTTGCACCTTGTAAAGAAATTTTTAAGCCATTGCCCTGCCTACGTTTTTTAGGCGTAGGTATCTCTAAGGCCCCTGTTAAGTACTTAGAGGTTAAGCCTTTTTTACTTTTAAGTAAGTCTTTATAATTGCCTTTAGCTACTATCTCGCCGCCATGAACTCCTGCACCAGGGCCAATATCAATAATATAATCGGCACTGCGAATTGTATCTTCATCATGCTCAACTAATAATATAGTATTACCTCTATCCTTAATTTCATTAATAACACCTAAAAGGCGATGATGATCCCTAGGATGCAAACCAATACTTGGCTCATCTAGCACATACAAAACTCCAACAAGTGATGACCCCACTTGCGTTGCTAAACGAATTCGCTGAACCTCCCCTCCTGACAAAGACCTGGTTTCTCTATCCAATGATAAATATGAGGTTCCTACTTTTAACATATAATCTAAGCGCGATTTAATTTGCTCTACTATTTTTTCGGCAATTAAGGTTTCTTTTTTAGGAAGTTTTATTTTTTTAAATTCAATTAGTAAATTTTTAGCTGTCAGACGCGAAAATTCTGCAATATTTTTATTATTAATATAAACATTGAGTGCCCTTGGACTTAACTTTTGTCCATCACAGTCTGGACAAATTTCGTACTCAACAAAATCATCTCCATCTTCGTCCGGATTCATATCGTCTTCATGGTCAGAAAGATAACCTAAACCATTACAACTTACACAGGCCCCTTTTGGGCTATTGAAACTAAATATTCTTGGCTCAAGTTCTGGAAAAGTAAAGCCGCATATTGAGCAAGACCGATGAATCGAATATAACTTATTTTTTTTAGTCGTAATGTTTTCGATTTCAATGAGACCATCGGCAAGTGTTAAAGCCAAGTTAACGCTCTCACGAAGTCGAGCCTCAAACTTTTTATCAATAACTAAACGATCAACGAGTAAATCAATATCATGAAACTTATGCTTAGCTAATTTTTTCGCCTCACTGAGTTTAATCCATTTGCCATCAACTTTAGCCTGAGTATAGCCATTTTTTTCCCACTTTTGAAACTCTTTTAAAAACTCACCCTTTTTACCTCTGTAAACAGGGGCAATAACATAAAACTTATCTCCTTTTTTTTGTTTTAGTATATCTAAAATTATATCTCCAGGAGTTTGGCTAGTGACCGGCTGGTTGTGCTCTGGGCAATGTGGTGTACCGACTCTTGAAAATAATAAGCGGAGATAGTCATATATTTCAGTCACAGTTCCAACTGTTGACCGGGGGTTAGTTGTTATTGTTTTCTGATCAATAGCAATGGAGGGAGATAAACCCACCACAGACTCCACATCAGGCTTTTTTAGTTGAATCATATAGTTTCTAGCATAAGAAGATAATCCCTCAAGATATCTTCGTTGACCTTCGGCATAGATAATATCAAATGCTAGGCTTGATTTTCCACTTCCACTGAGACCAGTCACGACAGTAAGTTTATTTCTTGGAATAACTACAGAAATATTTTTAAGGTTATGCTCACATGCCCCTTTTACAATAATACTATCATTAGAGTTTTTTCTCATTAAGTGTCGCTACCCTTACTGTTACACTGATCACATTGACCATAAAGTTCAAGGACATGACCTGTAAGTTTAAAGTTAAACTTTTTTGCTACTGCTAGCTGTAGCTCTTCAATTGATTCATTTTCAAATTCCACAATCTTTCCGCATTGAGTGCAATTTAGATGATCATGGTGTTGGTTTGGGGTCAACTCATAACGAGCAGGAAAACCGCCCATTCTCACTTCAGTCACAAGTGAATGCTCAGTCATATTTTTTAAAAACCTATAAACTGTTGCAAAACCTATTTCAGGATGATTCTTATTTAATTTTTCAAACAACTCTTGAGCTGTTATATGGGCTCTACCGCTGCTCATTGCTTCTAAAATATGCACCCTTTGTTTGGTCACTTTCAGGCCCATTTGACGAATCATTTTTTTAAAGCTTTCAATATCAATAGGCTCTCTCTCAATGAGAACCTCTTTGTTTTGTTGACCTTTTACTAACCTTGTCACAATTAACTCTCCTAAAAATAATTTATCAACAATAAGTAGAGGGTTTATAAATGTCAATGAAAATCATTATCATTTAGAAAAAGTCAAACTGTTTAAGCTTTACTAACAGTGCAGGTCACCTCTGAATAATAAATAAACATATTATTGAATAAATAGTTGTCAAATATGTCTCAATTTAAACCAAAAACAGAATTAATCCCCAAAAGTATTAAAAAATTTCTTAAACTAAGACAGTGGGATTAAGATTTTTAATGGAGAGGTTTTTATTAATGAACAATAAGTTAAATATAATATTTATACTTTTACTTATTATGACTTCGGCTTGTACAAAGTTTGAAGCCACAAATATTAATAAAAAAAACACCGCACTAAATGACAGTGTCTTATCAGAAAACACCTCAAATGAAGGTTTTGCCGAAGGCAACCAAAATATTGACTCAAATATTTCTGAGCAAGAAGTGGTTCCGCCAACAAACCCAGAAACAAACCCAGAAACAAATTCAGAAACTAACCCAGAAACAAGCCCAGAGGCAGAAACCACTGAGCCCAATATCGGGGAAGCCAATGGAGAAAGTGAAACACCAAACTCACAGGAAATAACAAATAGACTACAGCGCGCCTTCTATGTTCAGGTTGAAAATGAAATCAAAACACAGAACACAACTAGACAGAATCGCCCAGCTACCTTGCCGGAATGTAAAAACTTGGCACAACTTACTAGTTTGTTTGGCTGTTCAATGTTTTCACAGCGAGGGCTTCGACAAAACAAGGTTATTACTGCTGATATAAAAATATACATGGCCGATCCAGAAAAACAAAAACTAGATAAAGTTGCTTTTATTGTTGCTTCTCATAATTTTGAAAACCCTAAATCCATTAACCATGAAGCTCGCTATACCTCGCGACCATCTGGAGCAAAAAAAATATATGATGAATTAGCTGCAAAAAATATTTCAGTGGTCTTTATTGGCTTTGGTTATAAAGATTTCTACCTAAATAGTATTTATGAAAAAGCGGATGCAACTGCCCGTGCAATTAAACTCGTTAACCAACTTCGCACCTCTGATCAGCCATCATTTTTAATGGGGCTCAGCTTAGGAGGAGTCATTGGTCGAATGGCACTTAACCAATTAGAATTAAATGGAATTAATTTACACAATGTCAGTCATTACTTATCTTTTGATTCACCACACAGGGGGGCACATGTTCCACTTAGCTTACAGTATATAATGAAGTTTCTAGAAAATGGAGCTTCCGCGGCTAAAAGAAAAGCACAAAAATTTCAAAATAATTTTGGTCGTTTAATTGATGATATCTTAAATTTAAATGATTTCGCTGATCAATTAGAAGGTGGTATTGCCAGTGCCGATGCATTTGCCAACCAAGTAAAACTTTTTAGTAGTGTTTATTTAAACTCATTTTTTGCTCGCGAGCTAGTGATTCAACAAAGTTCAAGAGAGTCTTTGGCATATACTGACGTTCTTTATACTCGACTACAAAATCATTTACAATTAACCGGTATGCCTGAACTTACAGAAGTAAATATTGGAGTTACCAATGGGTCCATACATGGTCTACTTTTACCACTCAGTGGCAACCAGTATGTCACCTTAGATACAAAATTAAAAAATTATGTTGAAGTAGATTTCACCAGCTATATTGCTAAAACAAGTACCAATTCTATTTTTAGTGGACGCTTTAAATACCCAGACCCTGAAGAGTTGGGCGGTTTTTTTGGCGGCGATGGCACTGACAACTATAGTTTTAGTCGCCTAGAAAACAGCTCAGTTGCCGACTTAGATAAAAGCACATGTGGATATTTAAATGCTGTTGGCGACATTGAAAAGGCCATCTCTTCGCAACTCAGCCGAATGTTTCCTGAAAAACTAAACATCACCAATAGAAAAGCCTGTTTTATACCAACTACAAGCGGACTAGCTTCAACAACACCAATCACTTATAAAGGACCTATAACTGCCCAGGACTCTCTTTTTGATGAAATCATAGGTGGGCGAACTAATTCACATCATCTCGAGTTCACTACTGAAATCAGCAATGGAATTTTAGAAGTTATAAAGCGCAGTTATTAGAAAAGGTTCCTCACTTTTTTTTAGTCTGGTACCTTTTTAAATTACAAAAACTCAACATGAGGTTAAGACGTTAACTGAATCAATATCTTCAATAGCTCTTTACATTTTTTAAGCTTTTCTTTTGAAAATTTGTCGCTCATAAAAAAGCCATTATTTCTTATAATAGCTTCTAAAAGATAAATATTTGCCTTTAAGTAGACTTTGTCTAAATACTTTAATAGATGCTTTTGAATCTTCTTTTCCTTATGAAATATTGTAAGGATTAGAGGAGTAATAGCTCTGCTCGTAACGGGGTTTAAATACACTCCTGCATCAAACAATATTTTGTACATTTCATAGTTTTCAAGCTGAACAGCTTCATACAAAGGCGTCCTTCCAGAGTCTCTACTTTTTAAATCTAAGATATAATTTACATTCCTAAAATCTATAAACTCTCTATTTTCACAGATAATTCTTAGATTTTTAATTTGTTTGCACCTAACAGCAATGCTTACTGGTGTCTCAATTTCATCATCAACTGCATAAATATTGCCTCCAAATTTAATTAATAGTTTCAAAAGTTTGGGGCTAGCAAACCCAGCAGCATAATGCATTGCCGTTCTATATCTATAATCTCGTTTGTTGGGGTCAAAACCCATATCGAGCAAACTTTTGACAGCTCTATAATCATTATTTTTTATGGCAAATACTAAAATAGAATCATCCAGCAAACGATCGTGTTCATTATGTAACTCTGTACTAAATCGACTTTTTCTCAAATTCTTCATGGGAATAAAGTATAATACAGCTCAGTAAGAGTCCATATCATCAGACGCATTAAAAGCGAGGTTCAGTTTAAGGACCTCAGAGCATACAAAAGTGCCAGATAGGGTTCACATTATCAGTTTGACTTTCAATTTAAAAATACCTCGAATAAAAAAAAGGTGCACTGGCACATTTTTTCTTTTTATTAATAAATAATTGCAATTAGACATATCACTACACCGATAAGGCTAGCCTTATTTGCAAGACCCTTGCACTTAAATGTAGAATACAACTATGATATCATCAATTTTAGTTTAAGTTTAAGTTTAGTTTCCTATTAACTACTCTTGTAGTGTGCGACGAGCATCTTAGAGATGGAACAGTACATTACCTGAGGTTGCCTAGAGCTTTTATAAATATGCATATGGCAAATATTAACATGCCTATTTATACACTTGAATCATATGCGGAAATTCTATATACCAACGCTTCAGTTTAAAAAGTTTACTTTAAATTTAATAATCAGGAGATTACTTGTGACACCGTTGAACATTACAAAAAAATTAATAAGTATTTTATGCCTTATAACTTTTTCTGGAAGCATAACACACACTCAAGCAAAGCAAACTGTTAAACAAAACAAAAAATTGAAATCGTACTCAATTTACGAACAGGATACGACAAAACCATTTCAAAGTGTTACTTATAACTCTGTTGATAAAAAATATTATTGGTTAGCTGCTGTTTCAAGTAAACAAACAGAATTGTATATTTCAAATGAGATTAACAGTGATCGATCATTAGTAAAGGTTTTTAGCTTTAATGATATTAAAGATCATATTTTAGAAACTCGCGTATCAGCTGGATCAGATGGGAGTCTTTTTGTTATTGGCGGACCGCACTTTAATCATGCTTCAAAAATACCTTTGAAGGTTTTTCGCTCTATAGATTTTGGCCAGACTTGGCATGATATGAGCTATAATTTAACGAACAAAGAACTTAACCTTGCTTTAGTTGACTTTAAAGCACTAAATAAAAACCATTATATTTTTACTGGGATGGACACTAAAAACTATAGTCAGATCTTTGAAGTCAAAAATAAGAGTATAAGTTACTATGCCTACTCTGAATATTATGGTTTAGCTAAAATCCAAAGTGCGTTACCGGAGCTAGTTATTCAATCATCAGAT
>CALJPJ010000247.1 GCA_937980625.1 uncultured Bdellovibrionales bacterium | reverse complement strand
CGAAGCTATAGCCAGCTGGAACGATTATAAGTTAGTTATTAAACTGCGCTTAGCTATATATATTATTAAAAATTATTTTAAAAAAAGAAATATTAATATAATCACTAATGATTTTTACATTAAAAAAATTTCTAATATTCGCCTAGTTAATAATAATTCCTACCAAAGACAATCTAATAAAAAATCTTATGTACAAGGGCGTTATATTTTATCTTACTTAGACTTTCTGATTAAAAATACATCCAATAACGAAAAAAATTTATTAACTTTTATAAAAAAATTTTATATTAAAAGACAATTCTCTCAAGTAACAACTCAAACATTTATTAATGACCTTAATGAGTACACCAATAAAAATTTTAATTCTTTTTTCAAAAAATTTGTATACGAAATTTAAAAATTTTACTGACACCCATATGCTATACCTACCCTTTATTTTTGTGCTGACCCTAAAATATAAGCTCATTGACGAAGAAGGCTATCTAAACTTACACAGCCTAGGCCATTTGTTGTTCCCTCCTGATGCTCTTTCAATGAAATCCAGCCCCAATCAGCTGGATTGACGTGAGTAATTTCTCTAACAACATTACTTAAAATAACTTTATCGTTCACATTAAACTTTCGACAATCAATTTGCTGTTTATCTTTCCCTGACAAGTCCGGGTAGTCATTAGAACTGGATGTTTGAGGCTCAGCTGCTGATGAGTTAGTGGATTGTTGTTGGCTTTCAGCTTGTTGCGCTGTTTTCAATGATGAGGATAAATATTTACCGATAGTACAACCTACACCGCCGCCTCCTTGGAAACTAATCCATCCATACCTTTCTGACTTAACATTAATAATTTTTTTCAAAACTGAATTATAAATAACCGAGTCATCTGCTTGAAATTTTTCACAATTTATATCTTTATTTTTACCACTTAATTCGACAACTTCTTGCGCCTCACTACTAATTTCTGATGCAGGGGTTCTCAATAAGTAAGTTGAATCTGCCCGTTTATTATATAGTTTTCCATCTTCTCGACAAGAAAAACTCTTAACTGGCGAAGAAGTCTTTTTTAAAGTAATTTGCGAATTACTTACCTGGTCAATGACAGCAAATCCATGTCCCATATACACCTGCATATTTGGTTTATATTGTTTACAGTTCAGTAACTCGGGAGGGCGAGGTTTAATAAACATAAATGTTGCAAGTTCAAAGTCTCTATCTGTTCGTGAACTTTCTTTGTAGTGCGCCTCCAAATTTGGACGTGGATCATGTATACCTAAAGAAGTATTTATGAACTTAGTGCATTCTACAAAGTTTAATTTTCCATAAGCAGCATTAAAATGAACCTGTCCATAAATATTACCAGTACCAGTTGCCGGGCTGTAAATTTCAAGTTTTGTCACCGTCCGTACAGTACTTCCATCTAAAACTTTCTGCCCAAGTTCGAAAAAATTACAATTTAAATCTATATTTAACTTATTTTTAATTTGTATTTTTCGATCTGACAAAGAGGCCGGATGCCTGCCCAAGTTATTAGTAGCCTCTTCGTTGTGGGGTTGGTTAGCCTCTGTATTTACTAACGGTGAGCTTGCCAAGCTTGGCTTATTTATATACTTACTCGCCATCCGCTCACCAATTTTACGAATAGATTCAGAATCAAAATGAGTTCCATCTGGAGTGTACAACCCACTATTATGAGTAAAGTCCGTCATGGGGTCTCCGTCAAATCCAAGCTTAGCAATTTGATCGTTAGCTGTATTCCAGTTTCGCTCATACCCTAGGTGCGGATGAACTGCACCGATATTATCTGGCTTTAACTGGCTTGCAACAAAATACTTAGTAGAGTCAAACCAATATTCATCTCTAAACTTATTGACTAACCGACTTAAATCATTGAAGTACTCTGTACGTCCATCATCAGCCTCCCCTTGAATCCAGGCAATCATATCAAGTTTATTTTTAGACGGCACCTGGGATATCGCACTATTAACCTGAGATCTGATAAAGTTATAGTGATCTGTGTCACCCCCTCCACTAGAAATCCATTTATTAATTTTTTGTCCAGGATAAGAGGTTGGAATAAAAGCTACAACTCGACATGGGTCTTTTTCTATGATGTGACGAGCGACTTGATAGGCCGGGTGATTTGTTGGGCTACCATAATTTTTTGGTACTTTATTTCTCCCAGAATTTTCTTTCCAAGTTTGCTGAGTTAGATCAGCAACCTTCCACTCATTATTTGAGGTCCATACAAATATTCGATTGTCTTTACTGTCCTTATTTGGATCATAACCTGGATCATCACTAGTTGCATTAGATTGACCAGCCATTAAAAAGATGTCTGTTATATCAGAAAGCCTGGGATCATTTGTATTTTGACTACAAGATGCTAAGTTGGATTTTTTAGGTCCATTGTTTGAAGCCGTTCCTTTAAAAATTTTAAAATCATCAAAATAGGCATAAGTATCTATATCAGGAGCCCATTTACTGCTGTTACCACCATAAAACGTACTAAAGAAAAAACCATTTAATTTAACTTGAGGTATTTTTCGAAACTCTAAATCTGATCGACTCAAAACTTTTTCTTTGTCTACCCAGACATCAAGAAGGCCATTTCTTTGGCCTACACTATTTAGCTTTATTCTTTGAGTGATCTCGTACCAACGCCCTGTCTCGAATGCAATACCCCACTGAAAATCATCAGCATAATTATATTTTTGGTTAGGGTGATAAAGGTAAGAGACCATTTGGCCATTTGGTCTCCACATCAGACGAGCGCTAAATCCTTCATCAGCATTTGGCTTTCCACCACCAGACTTACAGCCGGAAGTGATGTCCCTGTCAGCTCTGAAACCACAAAAACCAGGTAATTTTCCACCTTCGACAAACTTAAAACCTGGTTTAAACTTCATTCGGTAAGATAAAAATAACTCTTCATGATCTCCAGATATCTTTGATAAAAATTGAACACCGCTCTGACTTGGTCCGACCCCATTCTTTGGGTATTTTACATATAAAACTTTTGAACCTTCATGGTTGATAACTTCTGACTTACTAATATGTTGAGCCCCATGATCTCCAGGCCCATGATAAAAACCTTGCTCACCTTTAGCTGTTTGTTTGATATCTTTCTCTAATTTGTCCCTGCGATAGGGGCCAGTGTTATGATTATCAAAATTCATTTCAAATAGCACAGAGTTAATATCAATTTTATATTTTGAGTCCAGGTTGTACTTCCATAAGCTTGAAGAGTTACTTGCATCTGAATCTGAAAACACCCCCTCAAAACCTTTTCCACAGTTGTTAAAAAGTGTTAGTAATATCGTAAGAAAAATAATTAACAAAATAAATGGTTCTGAAATAAATTTATTTTTTTTTAACATTAAATTCCCCACCCTTTATTTAGCTTTTAAAACTTCAACGATTTTTTATAAAGGCCCGCATTAAAATTGTAGCAAAGAAGATCTTTAGTTGAAATTTTTTAATTGGAATTCATTAAAACTGTCTCTTAATGAATCATTATTTACATGTGTTTAAGTATAGCTAACTCAGTGCTAAACCACTTATCTGAGACATTAAATTTAATTATAAAACTATTGTCTATCAATAGTGCTCATATCAATCGTTTCTAGGCTTAAGACTGAAGCTTAGATTCGATAATCAACGCTCAGCCAACCATTATTTTTGTGTTATTTTGAAACGTTTTAGTCCTTAATCGTATTACTCCATAAATAAATGACACCGAAGAACTGATTAATTTTAAAGCAAACTTAA
>CALJPJ010000246.1 GCA_937980625.1 uncultured Bdellovibrionales bacterium | reverse complement strand
TCCTCACCCCCAGAACCACAGCTCGCTTGTTTTCTTTTAATGCAGCAGCCACAATCTCACTGGCACTTGCTGAGTATTCATCAATAATTACTATTACTGGTACCTCCAAATAAGTCTTTGGCCGAGTTGCTGTTTTAACTTCTTTTTTAGATTTGTCTCTACCAATAATGCTAACTATATTTCCTTTATCCAGAAACAAATCACTCACCTTAACAGCTTGATCTAATAATCCACCTGGATTTTTTCTCAAATCAATAATCGCACCTTTAAAGCCATTCTTTTTTTTATGTCTTTTTATAAACTTTTTGAGGTCGTTAGATGTGTTTTCAATAAAGCTAGTTATCTTAAAATAAGCATAACCATCAGACAAGTTCGTATACTTTACTGACTTTATTTTAATTACTCCCCTTTTAACATCTATAACTTGTGGCTCATCAACTCCTTCTCTAATTATACCTAACTTAATCACTGTACCATTTTTGCCCTTCATTCTTTGAGCTGCCTCTACTAATGTAAACCCTTTAGTTGATTCACCATTAATAGATATTACTTTATCACCTGCTTTAATACCGGCCTTCCATGCAGGGGTATCTTCGATGGGAGAAATAATTGTTAAAATCCTATCTTTAACAGTAATCTCAATACCTATTCCTCCAAACTCTCCACTCGTTTCATTTTCAAATTCCTTGAAAACATCAGGAGGTAAAAAATTTGTATGTGGATCTAAAACTGATAACATTCCTTTTAGGCCACCATAAATCAAATTTTTATAATCAACCTTTTCGACATAATACTTTTGAGCTAAATTTAAAACTCTTGTGAATAATTGTAAGTTCATATACCTGTCTTTCGCATGAACTGATAAACTTACAAAACTAAATGTCATTACTAATGCCAATAATATTGAGCTAATTAATGTTATTATCACCGTCTTTTTTTTCTTTTTACTTAATCGTGACACTATTACTCCTATAGTTTTGTAAAGCTTTGATTCGTCGAGAACCAGTTAGATGGGTTTATAGGCTCTGTGAAATATCTAATTTCAAAATATGCACCATACCCACCATGGTAAGGTGAGAAGTTAACACTTCCTAGTTTGTCATGTGTTTTAACTTGCTGGCCAGTGCTCACAAACACATCTTTGTTATTACCATAAATTGTATAATAGTTATCACCGTGCTCAATAACTATAACTCGCCCCAAGCCTCGGAGCTCTCCAATAAAACTAATTTTTCCATTGTGCACACTGCGTACTAATCTGTTTTTACTTGTCTTAATAAATATTCCGTTATTTTTTACCTTGTTACGAAACTTTGCGTCTACATTTACACCAAATTTTTCAATTTTTACACCAGCTACTGGCATTGACAAGTTCCCTCGCTTATCAAAAAAATCTGTACCGAAAATTTCATTTAAATGATCAATTTTATCATTAATTACTATTTTTTCTTTCTGATTTTTAATTTTTGATAATTTTTTAAAATATTTATTTTTTTGTTTTCTTAAGTGAGAGAGTAATATTTTTTTAGATTTAATTTTTTTATTTAAGTCGTGGTTCTGCTCGTCTAATGCGCTCGAAATAACTTCTAGATTTGCAACTCTTTCATTTAATTTTACTTTATTTTTGTTTAACTCTTTTATATCATCTGAAAAGCTAATAATTCTTTCGTAGTCAGCTTCAGAATACATTTTTAAATATTTTGAATTCCTCTCTATTTCATGAATAGTCTTTGCATTAAGAATATACATAAACTGATTTAAATTTGAAAGTTTGTACATTGCACGCAACTGCTTAGCTATTTGCGAGCGCCTATCTTCAATACTTTTTTCAAGACTTTCAATTTTCGTATTAAGCTCACTGATTTTTATTTTATTTCCCTGTGATTGAGATTTTAAGCTATTTTTTTTTCTACGTATCTTTCTCATTTGCTTATTAATTTGAGTAAGAGTGTGACTTACTTTCCTCGTAAAGACCTCACTATTCGTGAGTTTATTTTTTGTAATTATATAATTCTTTTTCAATTTTTTTGCTCGATCGGAGCCCTCTGAATATGACAAACTACAGTAAAGAAAAATAACTAATAAAGCCAATAATCTATTCATTTACAGCTGACCATCCACTATTCATTCTTTTAATACAAACTGTTGCACCAATTGCTCCTACAAACCCACCAGCAATACACAAAAGCAAAACAAGTAACGCACTATGAAAGTGTAAACTATTTAAATTTATTAATACCCCCATATTATTTTTTGCTACATTTATAATCCAATTATAAATTAAATATGAAATTAAAATTGATAGCCCTGAAGCTACAACTCCCATAAATGCACCTTCCATAATAAAAGGCATACGAATATACAATCGAGATGCTCCAACCAACTCAAGTACTTCAATTTCTTTTCTTCGCTGAGAAAGTGAGCTTTTAATTGAATTGCCAATAATTAAAACTATACTTAATAATATAAATATAATTACTCCAAGACTTAAAGCCTTATAAGTTTTTAAAAACGAAGCATATTTTACAGCCCAAGCTTGTCCGTATGAAACATCTTCAACGCCAACTTGCTGCTTTAGTTGATCGGCAAACAAGTTAATCTTTGCAAGCCCTGCCTCCGTGGCAAATCCATTTTTTATTTTCAAAGCATAGCTTGATGGTAAAGGATTAATACTTTTTTCTTCCAACAAAAAACTTGGTAAATGCTCTTTCATAGCATTTTTAAATTCAATTAGCGCCTCTTTTTTATCTACAAATTTTATATCACTAAATAAATTAGAGTCTTTAATTAATTTATTAATTTTACTTTTATCTTCTTCTACACTTTGATCAGTTAAATATACACTCACTTCTAACTTTTCACCAAAAGAGTTAACAACTGAAAAAAAGTTAGATAATAATAAAGTCGTTAAACTTAAAACCAAAAACGATCCTGTTAAAACCAATAAGGTTGTTAGCTGCAAACTTAGCTTTTTAGACCAACTGTACTTTAATTGATCATAAAATAATCTAAAGTAATTCATGAATAATACCTTTTTTTATTTGTACTTGTTTTTTATTCTTCCTTTTGACCATTTCTAGATCATGAGTAGCAACGAAAACTGTGGTTCCTTGTGCGTTTACTTTTTCTAGCAATGACATAATTTCTTCTGCAAGAGCTGGATCTAAGTTCCCAGTTGGTTCATCAGCAATTAATAAACTTGGATGATGAATCAATGCTCTAGCTATAGCCACTCTCTGCTGTTCTCCACCTGAAAGTTGCATCGGGTAAGATTTACTTTTGTGTGCCAATGAGACTTGATTTAGAACATCCATAGCTCTGTCTTGAATGTACTTATCTTTTGCCCCTTGAACTCGGAGTGGTAACGAAACATTTTCGAACACTGTTTTATCATCAATGAGTTTAAAGTCTTGATATATAACTCCAATTTTTTTTCTAAAATTTGGAATCGCACTAATACTAAGGCCGTTAACATTATCACCAAGAACTTCCACTTCTCCACTGGTTGGCTTATCAAAACCAGATAGGAGTTTAAAAAAAGTTGTTTTACCTGCACCACTTGGGCCAGTTAAAAAAATGAATTCACCACGACTAATTTTTAAATTAACATCAACTAATGCGTGATTCGGTCCCGGATAAGTTTTATAAACATGTGAAAATGTAATCATTCATATATTTTACAACAACTTACCATCAACAAGCAGGTCTAGAATTTTATTATGCTGGACTTTCATCGCTAATTTAATTAATTTTGTACTAGAAGTTTTACCTGAAGGTAGTACTTCGCCATATCCAGTTTTAATACTTTTAACTACAGCTCCATTTTTAAAAATACGACTTACTAAATATGGGTTATATTTGCCCCAATCTTCAGTTTGTACATGATACACTCCACCCTGCACTTCTAAATCTGTATTAAATCCTTTTTCCAAAAGTAACTTCCTAAGGTTTGTAGGCTGCTTGAGAATTTCTAACTATATAAAAATAGCACTCTTTTAGGTTTTTAACTAGTCGGCTAGCCAATTTAACTAGACCATTGAGAAAAGTTTAATCACTTTTTGTGTGTTTCAAGTAAAAAGCACTATAATTTTTTTAATGATGGTTTTTAGAAGCTCTACAAAAAATATAGTTCGCCAAAAATTTATACAAATTATTTAAATAAAAAATAAAACTGACTCAAATAGATACTTCATAAGTGTTTAAAAATATTAATTAATTGCTAAACTATCTGGCCTTAATACCGATACATATATATGCCTTTATTTAAAGCTCTAATTCTTATAATTAACTTAATTTGCATAAGTATCTTATCTGTGAGCTGTGGCATAGTTACTGATAAAACAGCCTACATTGACTCTGTTAACGGCAGAGTGAGCCCAACATTTGATGGACCATCTGAAGCTGCTTACTGCGGAACACCTACACCTTATGGAGGTTCACCTGTCACTATTTCTGGCGATGCGACTTATCAAGAAAGAGAACTCTTTGATATTGGAACGAGTGCTGGTTTAGGTAATCCGAGTCCTGCAGTCAGTATTCGCCATGCTGAAGTTGTTGTAACAAATAGTAGTGGCACACGAGTGCAATGCGCCACCACAGACGGCTCAGGTAACTTTAGTTTTCAAATACCTGCAAGCTCTGAAACTTATACTGTATCTATAAACTCAAGAGCTAACAACTCAGTGGCCAAAGTCTCAGTTTTAAATATGCCAGAACAAAATATTCATTACTCTATATCAAAATCCTTTATTCCTAATTCTACAAAAAATATTGGCAATATTAATGCCCCAGCTACAGGAAGTATTATTGGTGCCGCCTTTCATATTATGGACTTAATTGTTAAGGCAAATGAATTTTTAAATACTGAATTATCTGATTGCGAGAACGAAGTAATTAATTGTGAAAATCTAACTGTCGCCAATAAGGTTGATGTTTATTGGGAAAAGGGGTTCAACCCTAATGCATACTTAGGTGATGCTGGATCAGGCCTTAGTTTTTATTTACCAGGTTTTAGTCGTTTGTTTATTTTAGGTGGAATTAATGGCGACACAGACACTAAAGACACTGATCACTTTGATGACTCCATCATATTACATGAATATGCACATTTTTTAGAAGATGTTTACTCCGAATCTGACTCCCCTGGACAAACACACCTTGGTGCCTACCCAATTGACCCCCGAC
>CALJPJ010000245.1 GCA_937980625.1 uncultured Bdellovibrionales bacterium | reverse complement strand
CTCTTTGTAATAAAAACTTGCCCTCATCACTTTTACTATCAAATCGAGCAAAGAGCTCTTCGTCACTAATACCCTGAGCAGCACGTAAACTTGCCATTTCGTCGCTATTGGGAAGGGCAGAATGGTTGCCGGCAGTGGCAGCCATTTTTAAATGCCAACCTTTAATTGTGTGAGCCACAATCATGCATGGTCGCTTAGGGTTTTCTTTACTTTTTTCTAAAGCAGCTTTCATAACCCAAATATCGTTACCACCTATATCATGGAGAGCTATTTGAAAGTCTTTATCGCTAACGTTTTTGAGAAATTTTTTAAGTTCAGAAAATTTACTTTGTGTATGCTTTTTAAGTTCTGTGGCATCAGATATAAGTAATAAAGATTGTAACTCATAGTCGGTTAAAGTTTTTTCTAACCAATTTTTAAAATTATCGCCACCGTTTTGGTTAAATAGTTTTTCACGGATTGACCCATGACGAACTTGGATAACATCCCAGCCATTGGCTTTCATAGTGTTGCCAATACGGTCGGCATCTGTGCCATACATAATCTCTTGGTTGGTAATTCTGTGCCCGTCTAAGCTTTGACGGTTATAATCGACAATCCATGTGAGGTTACCAAGTTCACGTTCCGCAAAGTCTGGCACAGCTTCAAGTAATGAACCCTCTCTAAACTCGGCATCTCCCATAATTGACCAAAAGTGGGCATCGGGAACATTATAACCTTGTTTTTTTGCAAAACGATAAGCATGAGCTAAATAACCAGCGTTCACTGGTGGTATTCCAACAGTTCCAGTTGGTAAAAAGTTGTGATAGTCGGGGTCATAGGCAGAGTGGTAAGATTGTAACACGTACTCATCTTTTTTGGGAAAGGCACGCAAACTACTCATCGCATGATTAGCTTCTTCAAGAGTGAGTTTAGATAAATCTTTGTTTAAAAATAAATCCATTAAATAATTAAAAGAGTGATCTGCTGGCGAAGCGTGGGGCTTATTACAAATATGATCAAAGCCAGACTTTACAAATAAGTGTAAGGCTCCAAGAATATGTATGGCTCCAGATGAAGCAGAGCTATGTCCTCCAACCTTTGGATCTCCCTTGTCTTTAGGGCGACCATTATTAGCCATAAAAATGACTTGGTTTAAAAGGTAATGAGCACGAGATATTATATTGTTAACTGTTTTTTCATCAGATTTTTTCACTCTTTATACTCCCAATATTGGTGTCTTAAAAATGTGTGAAGAGTATTCATTTTTTCTTTCTACGTCTAGTAGGAAAATGCCCTTTTATAGTCTTAAATTGCCTAGTTGCAGCAATGCTTTAAGCTTCAAGTACAAAATTCCAGTTTATTCTAATTTTCCCATCATTTTCGATAATTCCAGTGGGTGGATTAGGGAAGGGTTCAGCTTTTTTAAAGGCCTCTATAGCGGCCTCATCGAGGTCTCTGACACCACTGCCGTCTTTGACTTGTACATTCACTAAAACACCAGCTTTATTCAGAGTAATTATTACAGATGTGGAATGATCAACAGACGCTAGTTTTCGCCCAGTTTTAAAAATATGTTTTACTTTGTCTCTAATAACAGGCTCCCATATTTTCCTGATTTTCCCACGAATTCTCTCGTAATAGGCATAATAAACAAACTCTCTTGTATTTAATATAGTTTGTTTACCAGTTTCAATGCCCTTTAAATAGTCATTACTTTGGCTTCTTTGTCCAGATGTTGATGAATCAGAATCAAAGTTTTTAGCTGTTGAATATGTATGCTTTGGCATTAAATTTTTAATGGACCCTTTTTGGGACAAAATTTTCTTTTTAGCTAATTTTTTTTTCGCTTTAGCTCTATTAACTTTTGATTTTCCGTTAATACCTTTTCCAGCATCATTTTTAAAGTCACCATGATGTTTGGCTACAGTTTGTTTTTTTACTTTTTGATTATTTTTACTCAAGAAAAATTTGTCTTCAGGCTTTTCGTCATTTAGTGCCTTATCATTTTGCTCAACAACTTGTATGTCCTTAAGTTTTTTCTTTTTTTCAACAACAATAGCCTTTGCTATTGTTTTGTTTTCAGGCTCCATAATAACGATTTCTATATTTTCTGGTTTAGAAAGTTGTACGGGTTCAATTTTTAAAAAAGAAAAACCAGTATATGCTCCAATGTGAATTAAAAAAGAGAGAACAATTGTAAAAAATGTATATGTTTTAAGTTTTTCTATGTTTACCATTGCTGTATTATTCGGTTTATTTGCTGAAATAGTTAACAGGTGTTCAGTCTAAAAGGTAAAAAAATTGTTATTTTTTTAATTTATAAAACTAGCTCTAAAATATAGACTAATGACAAGCTTTATTTCATCTAAAGCTTAACTAGACTAGGAGCTATTGACCATTCATCCAGCTTTTTAGCCAATACGCTAGTTTCTTATATGAGCTACTAATTTAGAATCCTAAGTTTAACTTTATCTTTTATGGCTGCGAGTTTTTTTTAAAGCTATTACTAATTGCGACGATTTTTTTGAATTTAAATGAATTATCGACATGAACAAGTAAAATTCATGTTTAATAATTAGTATTCTTGTGTAAAATAAAAGGATGAGCTTTGAAGGTTGGGGAAAAACAGACGTTGGGCTAAAGAGGTCTGAAAACCAGGATAATATATACGTAAATAATGATCTTGGTTTATATATTGTTGCCGATGGTATGGGTGGCCATGTTGGAGGTGAAATCGCCTCACAATTAGCTATAGATACTGTGGTGGAAATTATTTCAGCCAAGTTTAGTAAGTTGAATAATATGTTTACACCGATTGATTTATTTCGTGAAGCATATATTCAAGCCACCAGTCGAATTTTTAAAATGGGTAATGAAGACAAGCTTGAGCTCCGAGGTATGGGCACAACACTGGTTGTGACATTAATTTATAATAATAGCTTTTATACTGGTAATGTGGGTGACTCAAGAGCGTACTATTTTAATGGTCGTAATTTGTGGCAATTAACAGAGGATCACTCACTTGTTTATGAACAGCTAAAAATGAGTAAGTTTCGCAATATTAATGAAGAACAATTAGTAGGTAAAAACATCATCACTCGCAGCGTTGGTTTTGAGCCATATATTCAAGTTGATATTGTACAAAAAGAGATTGTTGCAGGTGATTGTATCTTTATGTGCTCTGATGGTGTGACTGGGATGGTCACAGATACGGCGCTTTTAGATTTATTTTCAAAAACTGAAGGGGCACAAATACCTGAAAAGTGTATAAAACTAGCCTGTGAGGGCGGTGGAGATGACAATATTTCGGCACTATATATAAAATTCACATAATCATTGACGCAGGCGGCTATTGTTAGCTATTTTGTTTTCCTATTTTAGGAGAGCACAAGGTGTCTACATCGGAAAAAGCATACACTATAGTACTGACAAGTAACTCGAGTACTGAAGTTAGAAGTTTTACTATTCGCAAGTCGTTAGTTCATCTTTCATTGTTTTTTGTGGGTTTACTGGCTGTGCTTCTGTTTTGTTTTTTTGTAGATTATTTTAAAGTTATTTCAGATTACAGTAACGAGAGTAATTTAAAATCACAAAATATTATTTTGCAGCAAAAATTTAAGTTAGTTGAAAGTAAAGTAATGAGCCTTGAAAAAACATTACTACGAGTTAAAAGTGTAACTCGTAATATTGGTGAGTTAGGTGATGATAAATTAAACTTAAAGCAATTACATGTTAACTCAAAACTAAATGTGGCAAAGGGTCCATTACAAGCTTCTGTTCAGCCAATTTCTAAAATATTTGATAAACTTACTTTTTTGAAAAAAGCTCCATTAGCTCGATTTAGTGGTAGTAGTGCAGATGTAAATCATGCTCACGAACTTGAAATTAAAGTAGATAACTTAGCCAAACATTCAAAGCTTGAAGAGCAATCATTATTGTTAACTTGGGAGAACTTGTCGCATCGTAAATCTATATTAAATGCCACGCCTAATATGAGGCCAGTCAAAGACGGGTGGTACACTTCAAAGTTTGGTTTAAGGTCAGACCCCTTTACTGGTGCATCAGTTATGCACTCGGGTTTAGATATTGCTGCCGCACCAGGGACGCCAGTTTATGCACCAGCTAACGGAGTTGTATCTTATGTTGGCTATGAAAGTGGTTATGGTAATTTAATATCGATTGATCATGGGTACGGAGTAAAAACACGCTATGCTCATAATTCAGAGGTTTATGTTAAGTACGGTCAAAAAGTGAAACGTGGTGATAAAATTGCTGGTGTAGGTAGTACAGGTCGTTCATCAGGCTCGCATTTACATTATGAAGTGAGAGTAAATGGTGTTGCTGTTGACCCTAAAAATTATATTATTGAGTAGTTATGAAAAAAGTAAAACTTACTTTTTCATATGATGGAACTGATTATGGTGGTTGGCAAAGACAAAAAGAAGGGCGTCCAACAGTTCAGGGAGAAATTGAAAAAGCCTTACAAAAAATCTTTAAAAACAAAGAAATAAAAATCTGTGGGTCAGGACGAACAGATGCCGGGGTTCATGCTTATGCGCAAGTCGCTCATAGTTGGTTGCCAGATAATGTTGAGTCAATTCCTTTGATGCGGGGTCTTAATGGGCTAATGCCAACAGATATAAGTGTTCATTCAGCTTATATCGTGAATGATGATTTTCACGCTATAGCATCTAGCCAAAAAAAAACTTACCAATATAAAATTTATAATTCATCACTGCCTTTTGCTTTAAACTCTAAGTATAAACACTGGGTGAGAAAGCCGCTGTGTTTAGACCATTTAAATCAATTTGCAAGACACTTTATAGGCACTCAAGATTTTAAAAGTTTTATGACAGCAGGGAGCCCTGTCCCGTCTACAACTCGAACGGTCTATAGGTCAGAGTGGATAAGAAATGAGAGTTCACCTGAAGAGATTTCATACTATGTGGCTGGAAATGGATTTTTAAAGCAAATGGTTAGAAACTTGGTTGGAACTATGCTTCATATGCACTTTAAGAATAAAAGTGAAAATGATCTTTTGGAGGTCTTAAAATCTAAGGATCGCAGAAAAGCCGCGAGCTCAGCCCCAGCCCTTGGCCTTTACCTAATGAGTGTTGAATATCCAGCAGATATAGATAAGCCATTGAAATTATTAGATTAAAGTTAAACTAGCTAGTCTGAGTGCACTTATTTTGTACAGAAAGACGAGTTTAAACTTTTATATGAGTGCTTTTGATATCTAAATTTTTATAAAATAGCCTAGAAAAATTGCTTTTTTAGCACTATTTATTTGTCTCTAATGCAAACCTGAAGTAAAAGACCTCTTTAGGTATAACGTATAAACATTAAGAAATAGGTACTAATATGAAAACCTGGGTTCCAACAGAGAAAGATAAAACTGAAAAGTGGTGGATTGTAGATGCTACGGACAAAACGGTAGGTCGTTTGGCCACTGAACTAGCAAATACATTGCGTGGAAAAAATAAACCACAATTTACGCCAAATACTGATATGGGTGATTTTGTTGTTGTTATAAACAGTGATAAAGTTAAATTTACTGGTAATAAGTGGGACCAAAAAAAGTATTACACTAGATCTCGCTTTTTTGGTTCTTTAAGAGAGTTTACAGCGAAAGAACTAAAAGAAAAAGATTCTACCGAGATTATAGTTAAATCTGTTCGTGGTATGCTGCCGAAGAACAAATTATCAA
Source organism: uncultured Bdellovibrionales bacterium (assembly GCA_937980625.1). Lineage (GTDB taxonomy): Bacteria > Bdellovibrionota > Bdellovibrionia > Bdellovibrionales > UBA1609 > JAHDIR01. Next base: position 1,051 of record CALJPJ010000245.1, on the reverse strand, counting down.
ATCAAATTATTAGTAAATTAAAAGTATATCCTGGAGCTGAACACCCTCATGCTTCACAAAAACCAGAAGCTTTAAACGCGTAATTAAAGGACAGTAATTTATGGCAACAGAAAATAGTAAAGTTTATTATGCAACAGGAAAAAGAAAAACTAGCGCAGCCCGTGTATTTCTAAAACCAGGTAGTGGCAATATTACCATTAATGGCAAAGAGGCTTCTAAATATATTTCAACTAAATCTGGTTTGATAGTATTACAGCAAGCTTTTGTTGTAACTGAAATGGCTAATAAATTTGACGCTAAAATCACTGTAAAAGGTGGTGGAACTACTGGCCAAGTTGAGGCAATTCGCCACGGAATATCTCGTGCATTACTTGCTGTTGATGAAGGTTTAAGACCAACTCTAAAAAAATCAGGTTTTCTAACTCGTGACTCTCGTATGGTTGAAAGAAAGAAATACGGTCGTCATAAAGCAAGACGTTCAACTCAATTCTCAAAACGTTAATCAGAGATATGCCGTAAGGCATGAGGCTCTGATGCTAAACAAAAAATTAAAATATATAACGAACCGTCCCTATTGGACGGTGCGGGATATATTTTAAATCTTAATAGAGATATGCCGTAAGTAACTATAATAATAACAATTTTTGTAAGATGTTGAAAAAATAACATTAAACAACTTTTTTTTATATCAGCTAAGCACCTAATATTACTTATTATTGCTTTTTTTAAAGATGGATATTTAATTGCAATTCATTCTAAAGGTATGTTTGTTCAGCTTTTGAAAAAATATTTAGTGATTACTTTGGCTTTCAGCTTAGGGCTTCCAGTTTCTGAGGCAAGGGTGCCCAAACATATTCATGAAAAAGCAAAAACTCGTAAAAGCACTCAATTATTTGAATTTAAATTTTCAGAGCAAGATTGGAATACAATTAATACGATTAAAGCGCTATCAATTGAAAAAATAAACACTTTAAAATTTCAACTGACTAGGTCATTAAACTGTTTAACAGATAGAAATATATGTTCAAACGAAGAGCTAGAAAAATTAGAT
>CALJPJ010000244.1 GCA_937980625.1 uncultured Bdellovibrionales bacterium | reverse complement strand
AGCGCCTGAATTAATTGATAGATAACATGAGTTTGGATCTAGTTCGCCACTTAAAAAACTCTGCACCTCTAATTGCTCAATACCTAACTTCATTTGATCTAAATCAGACTTGAAGGTCTCAAACTCAGACTCATCAGGCTCTTCCATTAGCATATCTGCTAAAACTAATGCATCTTCAATTTTTTGGTTTAGATCTTGCCACTGATCAACTACTTTTTGATGAATAGCCATTTCCTGATTAATTTTTTGCATTTCCTCTGGGTTTTCCCACACACTAGGGTTTTGTGAGGCATTTTTAAGTTCATTAATTCTTTTTAACTTAACCTCAACGTCAAAGATACCCCCTGAGGTCAGAGTTTTTTGACTGCATATTTAATATAGCACTTTTAAGCTCAGGCATTTCAGTCTCTACTGACATAAATACTCCATTTAAGTAATTAAAGTTGATGCAACTGGTAACATATACTAAAGCAAAAGGCTATGCAGGTAAAATTACAATCGCTAAACTTTATAACACACTGTTCTTTTAACAGGTACTAGACTTCAAGTCCTAAATAGCTTTCGATTTATAACCGAAAAAATAACCAACGACACAAAGACAGCCAATAAAAAATAAAAAGTTGATAAAATACCATTTATATCAACTAAAGCAGGGATCAAGAAGGAGGCTGCTGCTGCACTTAAAGTATTAACAGAAAAATAAATGGGTATTAAATCAAACTCTGCTCCTTTTAACTTTAACAAAATAAATGAAAACAGCGAGCTAGACATAAAAAATAATGGCAATAAAAATAAAGCCAAAATTAGTGGCCCCACAAAGGTTGTAAATAAATACGACCGCATAGCTGAGGCACTAAAAATAAAAAATAATATAATTAAAATTAAAGGAGCCCCTATTAAAAAATTTAGAATCAATCGACCTGAGCCGAGACCTTTTCGCCAAACGTAAGTAGTCCCAAATGCACCAAACAAAAAGCAAATCGCTTGAGGTAAAACCACTCCATAAGTTGGATTACCAATATACAATATGAATTTATATGTCATTAAAATAACAATGGAAGTGGATATAAATCCAATATGAACATTCAATAAACTCGTCACAAGATAATCTGTAGTTTTAACTTTAATAAACGAGATTAGAACACCCAAAAAAAGTATTAAAAGTAAAAACAAAACTATTGTTTCTCGTAATAAATTCCAATCAATATCAGCAAGTAAAAGATTTTTTTTATCAAAGGAGAGTATATTTTTTAATGTTTCAAAATTATATTTTTTAAAGATTTCTGTGCGATAAGCAAAAGGGTGATCATCAGTGGCAGCTTGATAATTAATCCCTGATGATTGCCTTAATTTACTTTTGAAGGTTTCAAAGTCAGATGACTTCAACCCCTCATGAATCTCATGAAATTTGCCTTCATTTTTAGAATAAGGTGACATTAAAACATTCATTGATTTATGCTTAAATAAATTGCGATTAACTTTCTCTACCTCGTCCCTCGTCAATTTACCATGTTTAAAAATCGTAATATTTGTATTGGCAATCCATGTCCACTTATTAGCATTTTCATAATCTCCACCAGCTATTAAAATAGAGTCTGACAAATTTTTCATACCGTTATTTTTTGCCGCTTTATACAAAGTTAACATTAAATTTGGCTTTAAACCGCTAAACACAGCTAAAATGCCATTGGGCTTTAAGCGCTTCAGTGCAGCTGTAAAAGCCTCTTCAGTAAACATAAACTGAACTGTATTAATTTCTGCAGTAGAAAAATAGGCCGTAGATGTTCCTGACCACGAGTAAAGTATAAAATCGTAATTCTCTTTTTCATGCTCTAAAAAAACTCGACCATCAGAATTTACCATTTTATAATTTTCAAATTTTAATGCATTTTTTAAAATTTGATCTTGATGGTTTAATGAAAACCCTAATACCTTAGGGTTAATTTCAACACCAGTGGCTTCAACACCATTGCCAAAGTGTTTGTGAAAACTTGCAATTTCGTAACCTCCTCCAGCAAATAACACTAAAGCTTTTTTTACACCAAATATTTTACCGATGGTCACTGCTTCAGAGTCTAACGCTTTATTTCTTAGTTGAGGAACCTGTGCATGCCCCATACCATCTTGAATAGATATATTATAATGACTATCATTGATTTTTAGTAATTGAACCTTCGAGTATGTCGTCCAAGCTCTTTTTTTCTCTTCAACTTTTTTTAAACTATTTGTGTAATCCCTAGCAGACCAATTTGGGTTACGAGTAGGCTCAAAAAGTGTAGGGCTTAGAAAGTTTACAAAAATTAATGCTGGAAAAATAAAAATTGCGATTTTTTTAATTACACTATTACCTGTATAATAGAGTGATATTGCTGAAAAAATAAATATTAAACTAATTACCCATTGAAGAGACAATTTATCTAAAAAAAAGCTTATGGAGATGAGGCCTGTAAGCAAGCCAATTAATTCAAATAAATAAAGCTTAACTACTTTACTTTTAACTTCTAACTTAAAAATATATGACAAAAATGCCCCATAAAAAAAGAAAGGGACTGCAAGAATTACAGCAAAAAATAATTGGTTTACAAAAGAAATCCTCCATGCAGATGAACTTATATTATTAATATCATTAGACTTATTAGCAATATCAATAAAATTACTATCCAAAACGTTTTGCGCAAATGGAAATGCAAATAAAGCCACTGGCAAAGATAATATCGCTAAAAGCTGAAACCAAACTAATTTTTTATTTAGGTTTTTTTTCACAATATAGGGCAATAACGAAGACAGTCCAATAACAAGAAGTGGAACTCCAAATAACAACTGTAAGTTCACACCATAAAAAGCATTTGAAATTAAAGCATGACTTAATACCCAGAAAGAAAATAAGCTTGCGCTAGTAAAAAGTAAACATTTACGTAGATTATTCTGATGCACAACAAAACCTTAAACCTATTAGTAGCTAAATATGATTTATAATATCCGCTTAAAGTTCATTGTCTAGTTAAAAAAACTAATCTCATTTAAGATCAAAAAATTTTTCAAATAACTTATCTTGAAGGTCAAACATCTTCTTAGCTTCTTCTTCATCATTTTCGTGCTCAAAACCTAACAAGTGTAAAAAACCATGTAAAGTTAAATACACCAACTCATCACGATAACTCAGCTTATGCTTAATGCTTTGCTCCTTAGCCACCTGCGAACAAATAATTAGTTCCCCATAAGAAGAGGGGTCCATACTTTCAAAACTTAATATGTCAGTAGCATAATCTTTTTTTCGAAATTGTAAATTCATTTGCTTTGCTTGCTTTATATCGACAAAGACAATTGTTAATTCTTGTTTAATGTTTTTTTTATTCAAAATTTTTTTATTTATTAACTCAATATAGAAAAATTCAAAAGCTTGCTTCAAATACTTTTTAGGAGCTAAAACAAGAGAGTTATTAATAATTAAACATTCAATCATTTTTT
>CALJPJ010000243.1 GCA_937980625.1 uncultured Bdellovibrionales bacterium | reverse complement strand
TTTTTCCTAAACTAAATCTATATTACTTAAATATCAATCCATTAGATTATGATGCTACAGTAAAAAGGTTAGGCATAATTGCATTTAGAATTAGTATGATTTTAACAGCAATTAGAACATTAGAAACAGGAGATATATCTGATAAATTATATTGTTCTGATAACGATTTTCAAACAACCCTCACAATGGTAAAAGCATTAATTAAACACAGTAGTAAAGTATATTCTAGTTTACCAGAAGATAAAACAGCAATCAACTACAAGAATAAAAGAGAGCAATTTATAGAAAGTTTACCGTTACATTTTACTACACAAGACTATATTAGTTTTGCAAGTAAACTAAATATCACTCAAAAAACAGCAGAACGCTACATCACGAGTCTATGTAAAACCAAATTTTTAGCAAGAGAATCGCAAGGTAATTATTACAATCCATCAAAAGAAGAAAGTGAGGATAATGAGGAAAGTAAGGTTAATGAGTAGTTGTTTTCCTCAATTCCCTCAATTCCCTCAATTATCATTTTAGGGGTTAATCATAAATATAACGTAATACGTTATATAAATATCAAGTAAATACTATATATTTATTGTCTCAAAAATTCCCTTATGAATCGCATAAAAGAAGTTTTAGAAGAAAAAGGAATAAAACAAGTCTGGTTGGCTGATAAGCTCGGTAAGAGTTTTAATACAGTCAATGGTTATGTTCAAAACAGAAACCAGCCTTCACTTGAAGTTCTGTATGAAATTGCAGAAATATTAAATGTTAATCCTAAAGTGCTTTTAGACACAAAATAAAACTTAGTAAAAAACTAATACAATAAAACCTAATGAATCTATTTGAACATATAAAATCTTTACTATCACAAAACGAAAAATATTGTAAAGATGGTAAGTTATTTAAAAACGTAATTGTTGAAGATGCTTTAAAAGTTGAACAAGAATTACTTTCAATATTATTAAGTGATGATAAAGCAATACAACACTTTTTTACAGAGGTTGGTAAGGTATTAGTATTTGATAAAATTAAGTTTCAAAAATTTGTTTCTAACAAACAGTTTTTACCAGATAGTTACACATCATTTAAAAACAAAATTGGATTAACAGCAAATGAGGAATATCTAACAGAAGCAAAAGAAGTGGTTTTATCTTGGGCATATAAAGATTGCATTTTGGAAGGTGGTCAATCTAAAGATGACCAAAAGAGGAAAGAGATATTTTGGAATGAAACACTTGCACCTGATGAAATAGATAGGTTATTTGACCCTAAAGCATTATCTAATTTTAAAAAATTTGATGCAGATAGCGAGCATAATGTTGAAAATATTTCTTTAGAGGACAATTTAATAATAAAGGGAAATAATCTTTTGACACTACATAGTCTAAAAAAAGTATATCAAGGTAAAATTAAGTTGATTTATATTGACCCACCTTATAATACAGGTAAAGATAGTTTTCTATATAATGATAGTTTTAATCATTCTTCTTGGCTAACATTTATGAAGAACAGATTAATGGTAGCTAAAGATTTATTAACTAATGATGGAGTTATATTTATATCAATAGATATTAATGAGCAGGCATATTTAAAGGTGTTATGTAATGAGATATTTAAACGTGATAATTTTGTAGGAGAGATTATTTGGGAAACTGCAACTGATAATAATGCTACACAAATATCAATGGAGCACGAATATGTTTTATGTTATTCGAAAAATAAATCGAATCTTCCTAAATGGAAAATAAAATCTGAGAAAGCAAATATTATTTTAGATAAGTATAATCTTTTAAAAAAGAAATATAAAACTGATACTGTAAGTATTGAAAAAGAATTAAGAGGTTGGATTAATAGTGTGAAGAAGTCAAATGAATATGATTTATCAGGTGTTTCACATTATAGTTACGTAGATGAAAAAGGTGTTTTTTATCCTGGTAACTCAGCCAATACAAAACAAGGTGGTTATACTTTTGATATAATACACCCAACAACTAAAAAAGTATGCAACAAACCTAATTTTGGTTATAGATGGCCAGAAGAAACATTTTGGAATGCTGATAAAAATGGAGACGTTTTATGGGGTAAAGACGAAAATACAATACCAAAAATTAAAAAAAGAATAGATACAGCAACTGAACTTTTGAAAGGTTATTTTTATGAAGATAACAGGAAATCTACCAACGCTTTAGCTTCTTTAATGGGTAAGAAAGTTTTTAGTAATCCAAAATCCATAAATTTATTAAAAAAGATAATTAAATTTTCTACATCAGAGAATGATATTGTTTTAGATTTTTTTGCTGGAAGTGGTTCTACAGCACAAGCACTATTAGAAGTTAATTCAGAATTGTCATCAAATAGGAAGTTCATTTTATGTGAACAGATGGATTACGTTCATACTGTTACTATCTCAAGAGTTCAAAAAGTGTTAAATGATAATCACTTTAAATACTTTGAATTAACTACAAAAAATGAATCTTATATTAGTCAAATAACTTCGGCTGTTTCTTTAAATGAATTAAAAAAAATCACAGATAATATTTTTAATGACTTTATTTCAGTTTACATAACGGAAGAAATTAAAAGTAATATTAAAGAATCTATAAACTTGGCAAATATTCAGGTGTTAAAAAGTTTATTGATAGAAATTCTCGACAAAAATTGGCTTTATGTACCTTTTTCAGAAATTAAAGATGAAACACACTTAATGGATGAAAACTCTATTAAATTATCTACTAACTTTTATAGCCAAAGATGAAACTAATTAACCTACGAAAAGAAACATCAGAAAG
>CALJPJ010000242.1 GCA_937980625.1 uncultured Bdellovibrionales bacterium | reverse complement strand
TATTTAGTGTAATTGTTATTCGTCGTCGTCGCTAAATTCACCGGGCTCTGGTAGTAAATCTATTAAACACTCTTTCCAATAATCAGGGACATTAGCTGAAAATTGAGCGGCAACCTCAAAAACACCTTTGCCTAAATGTTTAGTTCGAGTGATAAGGCCTTCAAGGTCTAAATTCATTTGCGGAAGAAATAAAACGATTTTTTCATTAAGTAAAGTATTGATGTTAATATTATTTTTTAGTTCATCAATGACAAAGTCAGTTCTTTTAATATGCATTAAAAATCCACTAGTGGACGCATTAATCATGACTGCATTGCTTGCTATAATTAAGTAACTACTTAGGGATGTTATATCTATAATATCAACTGTATCAGTATATTTACGTTCCGCTATTCTTTTTTCTGCACCCATATAGTACCTCGCCTTTTGTATAACTATCTATCGGTCTAGTTTGTAAAAAGTTAAGTAAAAATAGAGTGATAATTTGAGAGTTTTTTATAACTTTTTGATAATAATGCAAAAAATATAAATTTAATAAATAAACTTATACATAAACGCATAACTTCAGTTTCAATTTAATACAAAAGTAATTAGTAAAACTTTTTTTAATATAGGTGAATCCCTTTGTGATAGCTTAATGTTGAAAAATAACTAATGACCTTGTGCTATATTTCAAAGCGATCAGGCCATGTTACCGGCTTGCCATCGGTAATATCCATCATCCTTTGTAATGGAATAAGAGCCTTTTTACGTAGCTCTTCATCAAGAGTCACTTCTGGAAGTTTATTTTTAATGGCATTTTCAATTTTTTCTAAGTTATTGAGTTTCATATAAGGGCATTGGTTACAGGCGCAAGTTCCCTCAGCAGGGGCTTGTAAGATCGTTGCATCAGGGCGCATTTCCCTCATGTTGTGTAAAATCCCATCTTCTGTGGCAACAATAAATTTTTTGGCAGGGTTTTTTTCAACCTCTTCAAGAAGTCTTGAAGTTGAACCGATGACATCAGCGTACTGTAATACCTCTTCCATGCATTCGGGGTGAGCAATTACAACGGCATCTGGGTGTTCTTTTTTTAAAACAAATAGTTTTTTTGAGGAAAATAAAACATGAACTTCACAAGCTCCAGGCCATAACTTAAACTCACGTCCAGATTTACCAGCTAAATAGCGACCAAGGTTTTTATCGGGGCCAAATAATATTGGTCGATCTTTAGGTATAGTGTTTACAATTTTTTCTGCATTTGAAGATGTACATATAACATCACTAATACTTTTTACAGCCGCGCTACTATTTATATAAGTAATGCAAATACCTGTGGGGTTGTCTTTCCTCCATTGTAAGTATTTATCATATGGAGAGTGTTCTACTAATGAGCAACCGGCATTTAAATCAGGCACTAAAACAGTTTTCTCAGGAGAGAGAATTTTTATACTTTCAGCCATAAAAACAACGCCAGCCATTAAAATTGTGGAGGCTTTACTTTTTTGCCCCCATTGAGCTAATTTCAAGCTGTCACCAATATGATCAGCAACCGATTGAATGTCGCTTTCTTCATAAAAGTGAGCCAGTAGTAAAGTTTCTGTGTCTTGTTTTAATTGTTCTATTCTTTTTTCAATCATATTACGACCTACATAAATAAAGTTAAATTTAGTGGTGGCGTTTAGAAACTAAATTTCTCCACCTTTTAAAGTGGTTATAATAGATTTTGAGACAGTATTCAAAGCTTCAAACACACCTTTGCCATTTTTGGCTTTTCCTTCAAAGTCAGGGGAGTTAAAGTGATTTAGTTTATTTCTGAGTTCGGCAACAGGTAGGCTATTTGGTAAATCTCTTTTATTGTATTGAAAGACTAAAGGTATTTTATCAATTTCATAGCCCTGTTGTTCGAGATTGGTTTTTAGGTTCTCTAAGGATTGTATGTTTTCATCCATGCGTTCAGCTTGGGAGTCAGCAACAAAAATAACCCCATCTAGACCTTTTAGAATTAATTTTCGACTAGCATCGTAAACAACCTGACCGGGAACTGTATATAGGTGAAACCTTGTTTTAAAGCCTCGGATGTCACCCACATTTAGGGGTAAAAAATCAAAAAATAAAGTTCTCTCGATGTCAGTTGGGAGTTCTGTTAGGTCTGATTTATCCGGGTTATTTGTTTTGTGGAATACCCATTGGATATTAGTGGTCTTCCCACCTAACGAGGGGCCATAGTAAACAATTTTGCAATGTATCTCTTTAGCATTGTAGTTAATAAATGACATTTATATTTGCACCCGGTTTTCTAATGCTCGCCCCAAAGTTCTGTGATCAATATAATCAATATCACCACCAATTGGGATACCATGAGCGATCCTCGTTACATTAATATCATATGTTTTTAGAGTTTTTGCAATATACAATGCCGTAGTATCACCTTCAAGGTCAGCATCTAAGGCAAGTACAACCTCATTGATCTGATCTTCAGTTCCTTTGCTTGCCTGTACCCGCTTGAATAAAGGCTCAATCTTTAGGTCCCTTGGGCTAATTCCTTCCATTGGCGAAATGACACCATGGAGCACATGATATCGGCCTTTAAAAGCTCCAGATGAGTCAATTTGTGGAATATCAGAAGGGTTCTCAACAATACATAGTAAATTATTGTCGCGATTTGGGTCTAAACAAATACGACAGAGCACTTGCTCTGTATATGAATAGCATTTCTCACAGAGCTTTACCTTGTTTTTAACATCAACCAAAGCTTCAGATAAGGCTGTTACGTAATCTTTAGGGCTTCTTAATATAAAATAACTTAATCTTAAAGCCGTTTTGGGGCCAATACCAGGTAAACGGCTTAACTCGGATGAAAGCTTTTCTAGTGAAGGAGTGTACATCTACTTAAAACATACCAGGCATATTCATGCCGCCGGTGACTTTTGCCATTTCAGCATCATGTGTTTCTTTAGCTGTTTTAAGTGCATCATTAGTGGCAGCCAAAATGAGATCTTGTAGCATTTCAACATCATCCGGTGATGCAGCGTCAGGTTGAATAACAACGCTTTTAACTTCATTGTTACCAGTCACCATCACTTTAACTGCGCCACCACCAGCCGTGCCAGCAAACTCTTTCAATGCAAGCTCTTCTTGGATTTTTTTCATTTTATTTTGCATTTGATTGGCTTGCTTCATTAATTGTTGCATGCCTCCGCCAAATCCTTTTTTCATATATTACCTCTTTTAGTTTATAAATCGTTAATTGATAAAATTTCAGTTTTAAAAACGTTATGTACTTTTTTGATAACAGGATGGTTTTCAACTTTTAGTCTTAATTCTTGCTCGGCTTCTTTTTCTTTGTGAATTTTAAGTTTATTAGGTGTCATATTGTTTTTTTTTTCATCCATAATTTGGAATTCAAAGTCGTATTTCTTGCCCCACAAAGTGGAAACATAATTTTGCACTTTTCCGATAAATTCAGGGTCTTTGACTTTTTCAATTAAAAATTTCATTTTTGGCGAGATACCTATGGTAATTATAGTATCATTTTTACTAATTAAGTAAGAGTGTTCAAGCTTTGCAGCAACAATTGGGTTTAAATTATTTATTTTTGATACAAGTTCATTCCATTGCTCTTGCTGGGAGCTGATAGTTTTTTTTACTGGTTGTTGAGGCTCTACAGCTGGCGCCTGTTGTTGTTGTTGTTGTGGTGTAGCTTTAATATTATTGACGGTGGTAGGTGTATTATCCAGTGCTGGTTTTTTAATTGCTGGGTTTAAATTAGGCAAAGAAATAGTTTCTATATTTTGAATTTTTGGTGCCGAAGTTAATCTAAGTAGCAGCATTTCTAACACAAGTTGTGTGGAAGATGTTCTAGAAATGTCTTCCACGCCCTTTAAAGTCATGTCAAAGAGTAAGTGTAAATCAGCATCACTTAGGCTGGTTGCAATTTGTTGAAGTTCTTTAATGGCAGTATCAGATAAATCAATAATAGCACTAGCAATTTCAGGGTTAAGTTTGCATATAAGAGTGTTGCGAATTTCTTGAAGTAAGTCTTTTAAAAAAAGACTAGGGTCTTGACCAGATAAATTTATAGTTTTTAAAACATTTAATACTTCGTTGTGGTTGTGAGCAATAATAGCTTTCAAGCCAGCAATGACCCACTTACGGTCAGTTAAACCAAGAGCTTCAATCGTTTGTTCAGACTTAATATTGTTATCACAAAAACTAATAACTTGGTCGAGTAAGCTTTGACTGTCACGCATAGAGCCGTCAGCTTGCCTGGCAATATTCCATAGAGCTTCATCTTCAAATTGAATTTCTTCGCTTTGGCAAATATTTTTAAGGCTAGTAACAATCTCTTGGCTTGAAACTCGTCTAAAATCAAATTTTTGGCAACGAGACAAAATTGTGTTGGGAACTTTATGTAACTCAGTGGTTGCCATAATAAAAATGACATGAGCTGGAGGTTCTTCTAAAGTTTTTAGTAGAGCATTAAATGCACTAGTGGAGAGCATATGAACTTCATCAATAATGTAAATCTTGTATTTACCAGATGGCGGTAAATAGTTCACACTGTCTCGTAACTCTCTAATTGACTCAACACCATTGTTGCTAGCTCCATCGACCTCAATGACATTAATACTTTTACCAGATGAAACTTCATTGCATTCAGAACATTGTCCACAAGGGGTAAAGTCTTTGGCATTAGGGCATCTTAAAGTGCTTGCAAAAATACGTGCAGAGGATGTTTTTCCTGTTCCTCGAGGGCCATTAAAAAGTAAGGCTTGAGGCATTCTGTTATTTTTTAAAGAATTTATTAAAGTTTGACTGACATGGTTTTGTCCAATTAACTCGTTAAAATTTTTGGGACGCCATTTGCGTGCAATCACTTCGTAAGACAAGAGAGTTCCTCGTAAAATAAAAAAAAGAGGCTAGGTGATCCGTATCACATAGAATCCTAGCTACCGTTGCTTCCTTCCGGACCTGGCGGGATTCACAAGGTTTGCTATTGTACGGGACCTAACCTCAAGCATCACAATTTAATAGTGAATAGCCTTAATGTAAAGGCAGATAGGGTAAATAAATAGCTCACCGCAATAATCATAAGTTATTGATATTATTTATTTCTTTATTCAATAGCCTTGCCCACAGTGCTCGAATATTTTAATAATAAAATATGCAAGAGATTGAGTTTGAGGGAATTAAAGTTCAAGTACAAAGAAGACTGTTTCAAAGGTCTGTGAATTTACTAGTAAAACCAACAGGAGAGGTAAAAATCACAGCCGGTAAAACAGCGAGTGTTAGGTATTTAGTTAAGTTTTTAGAGAGCCAAAAAAGTTGGTTGCATAAAAATCTAAAAACTATTTTGGAGCAAAAAAATAAATATCCTAAAAAAAAATTTATTGATGGAGAAAAGTATTTATTTATGGGTAGATTGTTGCCGATAAAATTTATTGAACATAAAAATAAAAAAATTAAAGTACAGATCACATCAGACGAAATATTATTATTTAAAAACAAGAGTCTTAGTTATTCTACGGAAGATATAAGAAAATCATTGAACCAATTTTATAAAAATGCTGGAAAAGAAGTTTTGGCTAAAGTTATTGCTGAAAAAAGTAAAGTCATGCAGTTGTTTCCAAAAAAAGTTTCATATCGTGCGCAAAAAACTCGATGGGGAAGTTGTAGTAGTGAAGGGAGCTTAAGTATGAACTGGAAGTTAATATTTTCACCCCCTGAATCAATAGAGTATGTGGTTATCCATGAGCTTGCTCATTTAAGATACCAAGATCACTCGCAGCAGTTCTGGAGTTTAGTTGAAAACTATAGCCCTGACTACAAAGCACATGGGCAGTGGCTAAATGATCACCTATACGAAATTGAAAGTTATCAATTTAGTTAATTTTTTTGCAGTAAAAATTTACATAAGATTTTGCTAAGGTAAGTTGTTTTGTTCTTGTGGAGTCCAATCATTAAATTTTAAAAGTCTTGTCATAAATAATATTAAACATAGACTAAAGAGTGCAAATAGGCTTAGGTAGCCAATTCTAATATCATATTCATTAACAATATAACCAAGTATTGGGCCGATAATAAAAAAACCAACCCTAAAAAATAAACTTTGGATAGAGTTCATAGTTGCTCTAAATTTAGATTTTAACTTTAAGTTCATTTCGTTTCGCAGAAATACATAATTAAAGCTTCGACTAATTGCGAAGAGGTAGCCAAACATTGCAGCAGTGAAAGAGTTGAAGTTGGCCATTCCAAGGTAGCCAATTAATGGAAATATACAAATGATTAGCAATGAGAGTTTGTTGCCGATCTTTTTGCGAATTGGCGGAACAAGTTTTGAAAATAAAGCACTAGTGAGGGTGTATGATGCCCAAATATAGCCAAAGTATTTTATATTAATAGCATCTTCCTGCCATTGTTTTTGAAATAACCAAATAGCAGAAAAAGTAGATAGACTCCAAACAGTAATATTAATAAAAATAATAAAGATATCATTTTTATTAAATAAAAACTGAATAGTTTCTTTAAAATTTGCCCAGTGATTTTTTTTGCTCATTTTTTCATATGGTTTTTCAACTAGTAAACTAGCGAAAATAAACAAGCAGATATTAGCAACTAGTTGACCAATAATTACATGTTTGAAAGAGTATATAGCTAATATTCCGCCTAAAATTGCAGCAGTAGTTTCGCCAAGTAATTTAGATGAGCTATAATTAGCCATTAAGTTCGTTTTGTGTTGAGTAAGGCTAATATTTTTTTTATTTCCAATATCATTGTCATATAAAAAGGCTAGGTCTGCTCCAGAAATCATACTAAAGGAAACAGCGAGTAGTGTTTGGTATAGAAAAAGATCAGTAAGTCCAATAGCATTAAATAAAAAGTAAACAGATATTATGCCAAAAAAAGAGCCAAGGACGAGAGTATTTTTACGTCCCCACATATCACTTAAGTAACCAGATGGAACCTCAAGTATTGCGACAATAATTCCAAAGTAAGCTTGAAGTATTAAAAACTCTTGCATATTGATGCCTAAGTCTAAAAACAAAGGAACAATAACTGGTATTATGACCAGAAACATACAGAAAAAACCAAAGGCAAAAATCATTTATATAGTTATAAACTAATTGTTTAATCTAGCAATAGATAAAAACTAGTAGCCATAAACGATTAAATGGCTTAGTGTGTAAATGAAAACTAATTGAAATTTTAATAATATGTGAGGTAAAAAATGAATGATTTGTTTTCTAGACGTGAAGCAGTTAAGTGGGGAACTTTGACAGTTGGTGGTTTAACGCTTTTTGGAATGACAGCTTGTTTTGATAAAAAGAAAGACAAAACTGCACAACCAGCTGCAACTGAGCCAGTAGCTAAGCCTGCGGCCAACACAGCACCATCTGGAGATCCATTGATTGCATTAGATCATGCATCTGCAAAAGGTTTAAAGTATGCTCATGACGGGTCAACAGTAGATGCCGCATTAAAGGTTGAGAAATCCGGTGTAGCTGGAGCTGACCAGTCTTGTTTGAATTGCCAATTTTATAAACCTGTTGATGGTAAAGACTATGGTAAGTGTCAATTAATTCCTGTTCCAGGTAAGCACGTAGCTGCTAAAGGCTGGTGTGTAACATGGGCTAAAAAAGCTTAAATTTTTTTGTGTTTAATTATGAAGACCAGCGCATAAGCTGGTCTTTATTGAAGAAAAAAATATGAACAAAAGAGAATTATTAAATATAATAATTGCGAATGTACTTGAAAGGTTTAACCTTTTAACCGCTTCAGCACAAGAAGCCAGAGATGCAGCAACCAATGAAGAGTCTAAGGCCGAAAATAAATACGATACAAGAGGGTTGGAAGCCTCTTATTTAGCTGGTGCACAATCTAAAAGATCTCAAGAGATAAAAGAATCATTATTTTATTTACAAAAAATTGAAGATAAAGACTTAGCAGTGAAAGATAAGATTGGTTTATTATCTATTGTAAGCTTAGTTGATGAGTCTGATATAGAGACAATGTTTTTTATTTTACCAGTACAAGGTGGGATAAAATTAAAAGATCAAATCTATGGAAGTATTTCTACAATTACTTTAAATACGCCATTAGGGCGAGCTATGATTAATAAAAAAGTTGGCGAAGAAGTTGAACTAAAAAAAGGTAATAGCTCTAGGTACTATGAAGTAAAAAATATTTTTTAACTATTGCTAAAGACTGAGTATTTATTTGTTATTCATGTTATTTGCTGCAAGCCAAGCTGTGGTCCATGCATTTTGAAAGTTAAACCCGCCAGTGACACCATCAATATCTAAAATTTCTCCGGCAAAATGTACCCCTGGTGTAATTTTGCTTTCCATAGTTTTAAAGTTTACCTCTTTTAGGTTTACGCCTCCACACTCAACAAATTCATCCTTGAAGCGGTTTTGTCCATTCACATTACAAGTAAAGTCTAATAGGCTGTTTACAATAGAATTAATTTCTTTTTTAGAAATATCAGACCAGTTTTTTTGTAAGTCTATATTATTGCAGTTTAGAAGATTAAGCCAAAAACGTTTAACAATGTTAGTTGGATAAATATTTGAAATATATGATTTAGGATGATCAGACTTAATTTTTTGTAGAGTTACTAATATGTCCTTATCCACCCATTGAATTTGTAGCTTTGCTTTGTATTTGCAGTTCTTCATTTCACGGGCGGCCCATGCTGAAAGCTTTAAAATAGCTGGCCCACTAAGTCCGTGGTGTGTAATTAGAATTGGGCCAAATTGTTTGTACTTTTTATTTGGTGTATTTAGTTGGACTTTGACATTTTTAAAACTAATTCCAGATAAGTCTTTAAATAAAGGGTGTTTTACTTTAAAACTAAATAGAGATGGTGCAAGCTCTGTTATTGAATGCCCAACTTGTTTTGCTAGCTCATAACCGTGTTTAGAACTGCCAGTGCAAATTAAAATTTTATCACATTCAAACTTATTTTCTTTACCTTGTAATTGAAATCGATTCTGATTCCTTCTATTTATATTTAGAATTTTATTGTTTTTTAGTATATTAATATTATGTTTTTTCACTAAATCTATAAAGCATTTAATAATAGTTTCTGAACTATTTGATGAAGGAAACATTCGTCCATCACTTTCAGTAACTAGCATTATTCCTTTATCTTTAAACCAGTGGACTGTGTCTTCAGCTTGAAAGTTGTAAAATGGAGATTTGAGCTCTTTTTCACCCCGAGGGTAATTTAAGCAAAACTTATTAATATCAAATAAACTATGTGTGACATTACAGCGGCCACCGCCGGAGATACGAACTTTCTTTAAAAGCTGACCTCC
The DNA here is from genome assembly GCA_937980625.1 of uncultured Bdellovibrionales bacterium. Classification (GTDB taxonomy): domain Bacteria; phylum Bdellovibrionota; class Bdellovibrionia; order Bdellovibrionales; family UBA1609; genus JAHDIR01. Next base: position 1,615 of record CALJPJ010000242.1, on the reverse strand, counting down.
TTGTTCATAAATTGTGACTTTATTTCTTTTATTTAATTCAGCAATACGAATAGCAGCAAAAAAACCGGCTGCTCCACCGCCAATAACTCCAATAGCTTGATTACTCAACGGCATCATATTGATAGGATGATCTTGGAGTCCATTTATCATTACGAACATCGAGTGTGAACCTGTTAATAATAATTTTTTTATTATTATTAATAACTTTTATTTCGTCATATGAGTTATTAAAGCTCGTAGTTTTGCAAACTTTTGTGGCGCAAATAAACAAAAATTCTTCGCGGCGAGTTTTACTGTTGCTAGATGGCTTTAGTATATAAGTTTCTATAGTAATTCGGTTATTAATATCATCAATATTATTAATTACTAAATATTTGTTTTCGCTTTTTACTTCATATTTAAAAAGTAAATCTTTAACTTGCGCAAATGGTTCAATAGTATCTGAATTTTGGTCATCAAGTTTTTCTACATCTTTACAGGCAGAAAATAAAAAAATAGTAGATAATAATATAACTGATAACTTCATTAGACCCTCCTTACTTTGTCGATGATTGAAAAATATCAATAATATTAATATTTTACAAATAATCATCCTTGGACTGGACATTAGTCTTGCCAAGGAAAATGAAATTGTTTGTTGCGCCAAGGTTTAATTTCTTGTCTAAATTGCTATTATTTTTTATAGGTGAGGCATGCAAAAAAAATATGGACTACATTGGTTTCGCAGAGACTTAAGAGTCGCTGGTAATTTAGCTTTAAAGTATAACTGGGAAAAGTCTCAAGGTAGAGTGGTTGGTATTTTTTGCTTTGATAGCCAATTTTTGTCTAGGCCTGACATGTCTTATAATAGGTTTCAATTATTTTTAAATACTCTTAAACAACTGAAAGAGGAGTTAATTAATATTGGTAGTGACTTATTAGTACTTGATGTTGGCCCTCAAGAGGCCTTTTCTAATTTATTCAGCCAGTTAAAAGCGAATCAAATAACATTACCTCATTTAGTTTCATGGGGAAGGGATTATGAACCCTTTGCTAAACAGAGAGACTCTAAGTTACAAATTTACTTTAAGAAAAATAATGTGAATTTCTATAATCATAGAGATCATCTTTTAATTGAGTCGCAAGAATTAACCAAAAAAGACTCTAATAGTGAGGGCTACCAAGTATACTCTCCCTTTGCCCGTAGATGGCTAGAGCTATTTCAACATCCAGAAATAAATAAACGTATAAAGCAGCAAAAAAAAGGGTTACAGTACTTGGAAAATATTTCTAACGGTAATTTTCAGAAAATTTTTTCATTGCAATGGAAAGAAATACTTGAGGACAAATTAAATCTCCCTGACCAGCTTAATAAATATTTATTAGAAAATACAAAAAAAGTAACAGTACCAATACCGGATTGTGGATCTGCAGTAGCATATAAAAACATGAAAAATTTTGTAGATAATATAGATTATTACAAAGACAATAGAGACTTCCCGTCAATAAATGGTACATCTAAATTGTCGATGTTTTTAAAAAATGGGTCTATTACAGTTCCTCAAATAATCGCCTATTATACTTTAAAGCCTTATATTAAAAAAAACAGCTCTAGAGATACTTTTTTTACAGAGTC
>CALJPJ010000241.1 GCA_937980625.1 uncultured Bdellovibrionales bacterium | reverse complement strand
TAAAATATTTTTAAAACTAGAGGTTAGTTGTTCAGTCATTTCTTCATCCGAAATATTTTTAGAGCGCATAAACTGAACAACATCTTCTGATGTGACCTGAACTGGCTCTTTGACTATATGCCCATTTATTAAATCTTGAACAGACATTTTTTTAGCTTTAGCATCTGAAAATAACAGTTTTCTAGTTAAAATACCTTTTACTTGCCTCAAAGATTCATCAAATTTTTGTGTTAAAATTTCAATATAGCGAACATGGTTTTTCTCAAGGTTATCAAATGTGATTTTATTGCCTTCAAATAAGCCCATAACTTTTTCCGCTTGTAACTGCTGATCAGGTTCAACGAAACTCACATTAATTAGCTCATCTCTTTTAAGTTTAATTCGAGTTGCTAATTGATCGAAACCTTCTTTCGGCTCTGGAGTATATATTGTAAGCTCATAGCTATCTTTTAATTCTTTTTTATCAACTTTAATCTCCTCAAGTTGAGTGATTGCAGCCCTATAAACTAAAATAGAATAAATATCTTCCTCTTGTTGGTTCAGCTCTTGAATGACCTTTGACTTTTTTAGTAATTCAGCATTGGTTATTTTAATGTCGTTAAACTCAGCCAGTAAATTTTTATCTTCACTCTTAGCTTCAATATACTTGAATTGTCCAAACATTTTTGTACTTACTTTAACTTCTTTTTCTTTAGTACAAGAAATTAGGGATATAAATATTAGTGTAATTGTTAAATGTAAGCCAAAAAATTTCATAATGTTCCTCTAACTTTGTCTTTGTTCAATTTTAAAACTCTATATCTAATATATTACTTCCAATAAATTAGTCCGCCAATGTACCAATCTATTACAATATCAAAGTAGAGGAAATGTTCGGACATTTGTCTACAAATGACTAGCAGTTAGTCCTAATTCGTTAAATAAAATTAATCTTTATAACCACCTACCGATGAGTGAGATGGAAATGAAAAGTAAACTGAACGTATCTATTGTTACTCTCTCAATATTTGTATTTACAATTTTTATAAATAATACAGCTGCGTTTGCACAAGAGTCACATATCGACACTCCATCGCTAGACTATATTTTTAAAAATTATGAAGGTCAGCCAAAAAAGTTTATTCCAAAACAAAAAAATAACCAAGTTGGTGACAGACAAACAAATAAGCAAGTAACAGCTAAAGATAACTTAGACTTTGAAGCATTCTTAGAAGTTAGAGAATTTGCTAAGTCTAAGGTTGATCTCAGAAGCTTACCAAACACTAAGGGTCTTGTACTTTCCAGCCTTAAGCCTGGAGATATGGTCAAAGTTAAATTCACACTCCACGACTACATGAGACAACAACAAGCAGAGAAAAAGAACCTTGGCTTTTGGAGGAAAATTAAGGCCTCAGGAATTACAGGAACTAGGGATGTATACTTTTTCAGCCACTGGAAGGATATACAAACCTTAAACCCTTATGAGAAAGTGAGTCTTGATATACTCGTTCCAAAAAACCAAGTATCAATACCCGTATTTAATAAACCAGGCTACTCTGACTGGCGGGAATGCTCGCAAATATACCAACTTTGTAATGCATTTATCGACACTTACTCAAATGTTGAGCTTACCGAAGCAAAGTTTTTTGAAGTAAATAGTCAATTTACAAAACAACGAAGCTGGGAACTATTTTATAAAGTTAAATTTTCATACCTTAAAAGCGATGCCAAAAGTGCATCCGGAACAGGATGGATCGCGGCAAAAAATGCCAAGCGTAAAATTAAACCTTTATCACTTGCCGTTTACAACTTATCTAGAGACCGTGGTCCAGCAGGTATTGGCACAGGCAATGGAAAAAAATTCTTTGTTTTTGAAAATAATGAAAAAAATCCATATATAGCTGAAAGCCGCTGGTTATCTGCAACCAGTGCAACACAACTTAAATACAAGTCTAGTTTATTCGATCAAAACTTTGCAATAGATGCTATTGCTGGCTTCAATTATACGTCATTAACACAAGACTTTTTTAAGACTGACGAAGATGATTTAGAGCAATATGGAGTAAATGTTGGGCTTGGTTTATCTGCACCACTTTATTTAGATGTCGACCTTGAAGGTTCAGTATTAGTATCAACGCCACTTTCATCTTCTAGTGCAAGAAAGTCCACATTTATTTATCTTGACCAAATGTTTAACCTTACAATACCTCGCCATTGGATGAATGCGCCAATTAAAATAGGCTTTGGTGGTTACTATTATTTAATGACTAACAACTCTGAAGAGTATGGCTTCAGCTCATTAATTGGTTTCCATACTCGACTTAAATATGATGCAAAAAAATGGCATGCTTTTATTCGCTATGCCCCAATTGGTGTTGATCTAGGTGGTGACTTTAAAGACCGTGAATTTTCAATTGGTGGTGGATATAAGTTCAAGCCAAGCAAAGGTTATAACAGTCCACATATAGATATCGACGTGTCTGATGTTTTTTACCGCCCTAATCAAGATGATGAGGCTCCAAGAACATTAGAAATGAAAAAATTTAATATCAACTATGTTCACCCATTTTAATAGCTTATAGATTTTTCAGCAATTGATTTTCAAATAGTTAAATACAAGGCTAAAGGATTTGTTTAATGCCAAATAATTATTAAACAGTCTTTTAAAAAGATCGTAATTATGTAGAACTTTTTTTCAATACTTTTTATGAGTGGATAAAAGTTAAACAATCATTAGAAGATTATGTATCAAGACGTAAGTACTGTAAATTATTTTGCTATTTTATATTGAAAACACTAAAGACAACGCATTTAAACACCGATTTATATTTGAATTGTTTAAAGGATTAAATAATTACAAAAAGGGATTTTTGAATGAACTATGTCCATAAAAATGGAAAAATAATTGGTCCATTTTCTAATGAAAAAATTATTGAGCTCTTAGAAGCTCACACTCTATTGATTAATGACTTTATTTATAGTGATGAAAACTCTTCATGGGTTCAAATATTTAACTCAAAGATTATTAAATTACATTACAAAGCAACCCCACCTGATATAAATCCAAATGTTGAAAATATAATGAGTTTAACTGATGACGAAGTTAAAAGCTTAAACTCAATGAACCCTAAAATGAAAACAGAAGTTAAAATTCCCAAAGACTTAATGGATAAAGAGTGGTTCATCTTGCGTAAAAACAAAAAGTATGGCCCCTTTAAATATTTAGATATTATAAAGATGCTAAATAGCTCCAGCTTGTTCGACTATGACTTTATTTGGAACAAAGACTTCAAATCTTGGAATAAAATTTCAGATTTAAAGGCCTTTTCATCTTATTATATAAATCAGGTAAAAACTAACTATTTACCTGAATTAGGAAATATCTTTTTTCGAAGAAAACATAAAAGAATAAAATTTGATTCTAAAGTTTTTATTCATGATAATGAAAAACACTGGACTGGTATTGGCAATGATTTAAGCCCTGGCGGCACAAGTGTTACAATTAGTAGTTCTTTTGGTGAAGTTGAACTTTTACCAGGCGACATAGTCAATATTCACTTTAAGCAAACTAGAAATATTCCATCTTTTAATGCAAAAGCTGAAATTGTTAGTAAATGGTATAAAAACAAAGAGTTTAGAGACTCACCACTTTGTTATAGTTTTAAATTTAATAGTATAAATAAAAAAATTGAAGATTATTTGACCCAAATTTGTAATGAGGATCAAAAGGCCGCATAAGGTTTTTAATTGGAGGAAACCAACATGGAAAGTATATTACAATTAGTAACAGAAAACAGCATTGTAGAATTTTTAATATGCTGTATGGGTGTTGTATCATTAGCACTTATATTTGAAAG
>CALJPJ010000240.1 GCA_937980625.1 uncultured Bdellovibrionales bacterium | reverse complement strand
CAAGAGCTGAGATACATGTGTTTTTTAAAGCAACTTCAAGTGTAAAATTGTTTGTTTTGGTTACTTTCCATCTTTCATTTATATTACCATCAAAAGAACTAATAAACCATGGTCTATTAGTTTTATAATTAACAACATAGTTTTCACTATGTTCAGAGTAATTTATCCCTTCACAAATGGCCTCATATGATCCATCAACTATTACGATCCCACATATAAATGTATCATCGTAAGTTAAAAAAGAGTATTGCTCACTATATTTTGACTGTTTTTTAATTATGTCAAAATTATTTTTATCAACTCCAGTAATAGATTTATAATTCCAGCACTTTTTAACAATCAATACATTATGATACTGGCCACACAGTTTTTTGGAATTAAAGTCATAATGAAAAAAAGAGTAATCTGTAATTTTTTCCTCAGGCGGGAGACTAAAAGCAATTTCATAATTATTGTTATGATCAAAATCTTTGTCTACGGTGTCATAAAAAGGACTTATGCAAGTAACGTACTGATTTTTATATTTACAGTTATAGCGAACTCCTGATGCGATTAAATATGTACTTTTAAATTTTTCTTCATTAAAAATATAATTATCATTAATTTGGTGGAGTAAATTCCAACATTTAACCTCTTTGTTACTGGCTGCGCAGACATTAGTTACAGATGATGTGCTTTGTGGAAGCTCTTTAATATTTATCAGTTTATCATTAAAGGGTATAGTGTATTCGTATTCAGATATTGCATCATTTGCTGGAGGTAAAATTTTATATTCTTTTAATAATGATCGTGGTACTCGACATGTAACACTATTGTCTTTTGTCGTGCAGTGTTGAGTTTGTTGAAAGTTTTTACGATCATTTTTCGTATTATTTAATAAAGCAATGGAGTCGTCTTGGCTAGCTTCAGTTATATTGCTATTATTATATTTATTTTTATATGGAACTTTTCCCCAGCATATATTTTTAGTCTCTAGCTTTGCACATGTGTAGTCATTTTTAACCAAGACAGATGTAACAATTATGTCGTTAGACTTGGGTAGATCAAAAATTTTCTTTGTTTTATAATCATAAGAATAATTAAAGCAATATATTCTCTTGTTTGATTGATAAAAACACTTATCTCCAATAGGTGTATTGTGGTTAGATTGAGTGACTTGCAAATAGCGCTTAAAAAGAGAGTTTAACATTTTAAGATCTTCATTTTCCTTAGTAGATTTATCAAGTGACTTACAAAGTATTTTATTATCTAGGGAAATATAGCAGAGCCCATCTTTTTTAGGTCTAAACTCATTTCCCGTCTTGAAAAGGATATCAAAGTATTTAATTGGCTTTTTAGCCTCATATTCAAAAACTAAACGAGCGTGAGCTTGGTCGTAACACTTGATTGTATTTTTTTGAGTGCCACAAATATAGTTAACTGTAGGAAAAACTGCATTTCGGCCTTTATATTTAGTTAAATATTTTTTTCTGTAGTAAAATTGTATATTATTAAGTGGTTCAAAGGATTTTCTTTTATAATTATGACGAAATACTATTTTAGGGTATTCGTTAAAAATTTTAGAAGCCTCAAAGATGGTGCAGTAAGTAGCGTTTTCATCGACTATGCAAACTTCATTGTATTTAACAATTATTGACCTGGAGTTTTGCAAATCTAAGATAGGGGTAATAAATGTAATTAGTTTTTTAGTTGTCCAGCAAGTAATTGTTTCATCAAATTTAATAGCACAGGCAAGTGGTCCTGAAACAGATAATAATTTAGTATTTTTAACTTCAAAAGTTTCTAGAAAATTAAAACTATTATAGCCAATTACTTTTGGTGAATTTAGCCAACACTTCGTCGTGTTGTCTTTTTGAATAGCACAAGACATGCCATCATAATCTCCTGAAACAAAAAGTTGTTTGGGACTTTTCACATAATTTACTGTATAAGGAAATGAGCCTTCAGTGAGTTTCCAGCACTTTAGTTTATCGTTAGTATTAATAGCACAAGCCATATCTCCTTTGTCACTGAGGCCAGCTTTAATGTCTTTGATCTCGCCAAGAGACTGAGGAAATAGAGACTGTGAATATTTATTATCCCCCATACATTTGAGTTGGTTTTTTTGATTCACCCAACAAACTCTATCAGAAGAAAAATCAATAGATTTAATAATTTGACTTGGAAAAGCCAATTTATGATTGTTGGATTGTTCTGCAATAGCATAGTTAGGGGAAAAGAAAGCAGAAAAGATAAAGCTAATTTTAATAAATATAATTGATTCTATTTTAAACACCATTAAGTCTCTTCGGCACCTGGCCAATAATACGAAGTATAAATCTTCATTAAAGTTGTGATTTTAGTACTATATAAACATTCTGGAGATTACTTATTTGCGCTTCTTGAAGTAAGATTTATCAGTGCTGAAAAAAAAAGTCTATGATTACAAGTTGTGGTCTAGAGTCGAATGTAATTACTGGCTTGTTTTTGAATAATTTTCATATTTAAGCAGGCTGAATAAGCTGTATACTCTATGAAAAGCCAGACGCCTTTATTAATATTAAAATCAGAAAACCTAGAAAATTTTAGGAATAGAACTAATGGGATATAATAGTCACTCTAGAATAAAAAAACCTAATATAATCATACTAAAATTGAATGACAAGCGACTCGAGGCTATACACTATTTATTAGTTTGCCCAAAATTGATTTTTATAGCTTTATCAACAATTGAAAGACAGGGAGAAGCATGGGCGGCTA
>CALJPJ010000239.1 GCA_937980625.1 uncultured Bdellovibrionales bacterium | reverse complement strand
GGGAAGTGGCTCTAGTGTTTTACAGAGCATAGAGTATTGATTGGCACGTACTGACAGTTGACCTTTTTTAGTTTTAAATAAAAAACCAGTCACTCCCACAATATCACCAATATCACTATGTTTAAAGCTATCAAGATCACTTTCTGGCAACTCAGACAACTTGATATAAATTTGCATTGATCCTGTTGAGTCCTGGATATTAAAAAATGAAGCCTTGCCCATATCTCGCTTAGTCATTAAACGACCAGCCATTGTTACAATTTTATTTTCTAATTTTTCCCCAGCTTGTAGATCATCAAATTGACCGTCAAAATCAGACTTAAAATGCGTTGGTGAAAAATTGTGAGGGTACGGGTTTACTCCTTTAGCTTTTAGCTCTTGGAGTTTTTTTCTTTTTTCAGCTTTAAGTGGGTTTTCTTTTTGCACAACTAAATCCTTATTTTTAAAATTCTTTGGCTTTAAAGTTACTCATTAATTGACTTAAGCCTTCAATTGTTTCTTCTTTCGATAACTTAAAGCCATTTAGCCCAACCATAGTACCAAAACTACCGGCACGAGCAATATCTTTTGCTTCAATAATGCAATCATTTAAACTAATTTCATCATCTTGCTTAATCATAACAATTCGGCGACCACTAAAAGCACAGTCAGTAATATGCTTAATTCTATCCACAGGCTTTTTAAATTTCAATTTTACAAGTTTATATGCCTGCTCTTGAGTTGAGTTTAATATTTGTCCGCTAGGCATGGGAACTATCGTAATATGAGCCCCTAACTGAACAGCAATTCGAGTATTTTCTGCCACTTGATCAAGCTCATTATTTCCAAAAATATGTAATACACAAACTAGCCCTAACTCTTTGGATTGGTAAAATACTTTCTGTAGCTTTTGAACCTGGGTATTATCTAGTAAACTTTTTTGATGAATACTAATACTAACTCCAACACACCCCAGTTGTAAGGCCTGCTTTGGTTCAGAGGTATAAGTCAGCACATCATTATTCATAGTATTTAAATTAAGAAGCATTGGTATTTCACCGGCATATTGGGGAAGGCAAGCTTGTAAAGTACCATAGTCAGCTATATAGGCACTCACACCAGAGTCCATCGCTAACTCAAGGTGATAATTAGGGTCATAAGAGTTTTGATTTTGACATAAACTACTCACCAAATTTTTAGAGTAAGTCTCAGGGCTTACGAGAAAGCAAGCTCGACCGGTTCCAGACAACTCGCCAAAATTAAACAACCGAGTTAAATTTGTGATAACCCCAGGGTTTTCAGAGGCATACCAACTTAACACTTCCCTTACTCTTGGCGTCAAAATACAATCTCCAATTCCAAATAATTAGCAATTAAAAGCCACCTTATATCCTGACTCACGACCATAAACAATACCATATTTTTTTAATCTGTTTACAGATTAGCTGGAATCTCTTATATAAACTCTATTCATTTAAACTATGAGGTATGTATGTCAAATACAACAGTTACACCAGAAGCCACTCCTAACCCTGACTCTTATAAGTTCATGTTTAACCATGAAATTAGCACAGAAAGTATGAGCTTTAATGACCCGTTACAAAGTAGCAGATCCCCCCTCGCTCATAAAATATTTGGCTTTCCTTGGGTCGATTCAGTATTTATTGGCACTAACTTTGTCACAATTAATAAGCAAGACTGGGTGGACTGGGATATGATTGCTGAGCCATTAAGTAATCTTTTAAAAGAGCACATTGAAGATGGTCAACCTGTATTTGCTGAACAAAGTAAAGCCTCAAATGAACAGCCTAATTATGAAGGCCAAAAGCATACTATTAACCCAGATGATTCTGAACTCATTATTAAAATTAAAAACTTTCTCGATAGTGAAATCCGTCCATTTGTAGCTATGGATGGAGGTGATGTTAATTTTTATAGTTTTAACGAAGATAACGGGTTACTGGAAATAAATATGACTGGTGCTTGTGACGGCTGTCCAAGCTCTACTGCGACTCTTAAAATGGGAATTGAATCTCGAATTCAAGAAATAATACCTGAAGTTAAAGAAGTGACATCAGTCTAAACTATAAACGACTTATTACTTAGATTTTTAAACTAAACTGTTTTGTGATTTATGTACTTAAATACATAAATCACAAAATTAAAAATATTTATCTTTTTACTTGTCCTTTTACATAAGTAAAACAATGTTTGTAGTCTGGAAAATCGGTTTCTGGAATTCTTGGCAACCTTGAATTACTACTTGGTACTGTTGGTGTATTTACTCTTGGCACTTCAACTCTTGGTATATCAATTATAAAATTATTTGATCGCGGCCTCTCAATATACTCGTCTTCATGACAAAACTCAGCAACCCAATAGGCTTTAGTAATATATATATTATAGTAATTTAAATCCTCAGAAGGAGTCAGTATAACTTCGTTACCCTGAATATTACTGCAATTATGATTTAACTTAAATGTTAAAGCAAAAACTCTAGCTTTTGACTTATCATCAATAGTTAAATACTTTAAATCCCCTATAGACATATATGGATTAGAGCGACTTCTAGGGTTAACCCTACAGTTATTAACTAATAAACCATTGCTATTTTTATCAAACTCTAAATGAGCTTTACTACCGCTTAATGATAGATTCATTTGCACTTGTTCATTATTAAATTGTCCAACAAAAGAGCCTGTATATTGCCTAGCCTCTTCCAAGTATTCAGCTGGTATTTGACCATTTTCAGTTTTAACAGTTTGCTTACAAGCTGTTAAACCAAGAGTAAGTATAGATAAAATTGCTACTACTAACTTCATTAGTACTCCTTTGATAAGTGTTATTATTTTGTTTGAATAAAAATGGTTCCATAAAAAAAAATATCAAACAACTTAAATTTGCTTAACTTATAGTTATTAAACCAATTAAATTGAGTTTCAAATTAAATTATTAAAATCTTATTGCAAATTAAAAATAACTAACCCACTAAATTGAATCTTACAAAATTAGTAGCAATTCTATTTAATAATTCTCTAAACTCGAAGCTTGTTTTAATTATAATGCGCGGAGTTCTCCTGTAGGGAGCTATTTTAGCACATTATGATTTAAACAAGCTTCGAGTTTAGAGAATTATTAAATGGAATTGGTATAATTAACTTACTCACAGATAAACTTGTCAGGCCTAAATTGTGTTATTTTTCTTTTGCGGCTTCGAGTAATTTTGTTCTTAACTCTCTTTGATAGTTTTTAAAAACGGGTTGATTGAGTAACTTATAGTTCCCATTTTTTTTAGCTACATCGTATAACTTTTTATATGCCCTAGCTATTTGGTCTGATTTTTCTTTTTGAGTTTGGCAAGAGGTGTAGGTATACTCATCTTCACCATCTAAAATTCCATTGGTACAGGTTCTTACCTGAGACTCACAATCAGTTGCTTGAGTAGCAATGGACTCTTTATATAACTTAAAATTCATACCATGCTCAATAATTTGACCATCGGTTTCACATGATTTTTTCTCTAGGCAAAACTCATGGGTAAATGAGCCACTGATGACCCCGTTAACACACTCACGCTCTTCCATTATATCATTACAAACTCCACCACTTGGCGCAAACTCATTTTTATAGGCTATAAATCTTTGTCCATGCTGTAGTGGTCGACCATCAATGGTTTCACAAGAAAGTGTCGCCCCTCCTTGAACATTTTCAAGATTTGCATATGCAAATGATGAGTAGCTTATTACTATTAAAAAAAATATCACTAATTGCATTTTAAATATCTCCACATTTATTTAGTTATATAAAACTACCCAATTGTCATCTACCAATCCATTGCCAGTATGGGCCCCTGTTCCTTCAATTTTATCTACTTGTGGTGCACTAACTACACCATTGGAGTTGTGAATATATAAATATTTAAGCCCAGTGAATGTATAATCTGCTTTATTAGTATGTAAATCATCAATAAGCGCATCTACTTCAGCCGTCGTCATATTGTGATTTCTAAAGTCAAACAATCTAAAATTAGCTATTGTCGTCCCGCTAGAGTTTAATAACGACGTTGCCGTGGTTCCTGTAAAGGTTGAACTAATAGTATATACTCGTTGAATAGTTGCCGTGCCTGAAATATCGTAATTGTCTATATTTAAAAAGTTATTATTGGCATAAAGCTGAACCATTGCTCCATGCATTTCATCAAGACCAAATGTTGAGCCCGAAAAGTTAACATTTGTTGTATCCCAGAATCTCATTCCAAATAATGATGACCAATCTGGCCATGTATAAGGACCACCTCCAAGTATATTATTATGAATCTGATAATACTGTAATAGTGTTAACCCCGAAGGATCAGGAAAGCTAGCACCAATGGTCATAATATTATTTTGCGCTCTATACCTAACCAAACCAGCTTGTGCTGCAAGTGTCGGAAGATTACCAGTAATTGAATTTGAATAAATATCAAAAATTTGTAAGGCAGCCATTGAACCACCAGTTAAGTAATTTAGATCCATAGACGCCGCTAAACTATTACCACCAATAGAAAAATCTCTTAATGACGTGTTATTTTTTATCACTGGCATTACACCGGCTGTGGCCGATGTGCTACCGCCATTGGTTCCATTATTTAGTAAATTAAATATTCGTAAATCTGTTATATGAGCCAAACTGGCTGGGAGTGTAATATCTCCAGCCTGGTCGAGTACAATAAAGTTTCGTAATTGCGGACCAAATAATGCAGGATCAGGTATATCACCTGTAGCATGTTGGTAATAAACTCTGAAATCTCTCAACCTAGCATAGCATGTCGGGTCGAGGGTTGGAAAAGTATAAGTCGTTGGTGTTAAATTACTTCTTCCAAAAG
>CALJPJ010000238.1 GCA_937980625.1 uncultured Bdellovibrionales bacterium | reverse complement strand
CTTAAAGGCACCATTAGCTTTTTTTAGAGATAACTTTAAATAAAATTCATTCCCTTTTACTGGATCATAAACCAATGTACTTCTTGACGATGTAAAAAGAGCCCTCATTTTAGACTTAACTAATTCAACTTGAACTCCTTTTTCTCTGAGCTCTTCAAGTAAGTTATCATAAATATTATTGTCAGATAGTGGTTGCACAGGTAGGCGTAAAAAACTTTTGCCATTGCGCTCAAACAATAAAGACTCTAAATCTTTAACTTTCTCGTACTGCTCATATACATTACTACGTACTTCATTCATTGGCACTTCATACTCATACAACGGAATTTCAGATGTACTAACTTCTAATAAAGTATTAAGGCTTAAACGATTAATTACCGAGCCTTTATCCTTAGCCACTTCGGCCCAATTCTTCAAACCTAACTCAGAAAGTACAGTAAACTTAACTTCAGAGGTTAAATAAGGGCTTTCTATGGCTACAGTGGCCATTCTAGCTATGTCTTCCCTTTTAAGTCCGCCATTGTTAACAAGCTCATGTCTTACAGTTTCACGATTAGCCCTTGAAAACCCCTCAGATTGTGACATAGCCATCAATGAGTGACATATGACAATAATATATACAAAAAATTGAGGCTTAAATTTAGTAATTAACTCCATAATATACAGTTGAGCAAAGCATATGCCAAATTTTCACATAAATTACTGTACCAAGGTGAATTATCCTCCTAAGTTCAGTGCCACCTGTATTCTGGCTAACCTGAAACAGCACAAAATTTATTTACTACAAACAAACCATTTATTTACTTTGAATTAACAATGGTTGTAATCACTTAGCATATAGTAAGTACACATAAGGAGAACAACTATGAAGTATATCTTAATCACTATTATTTTATTTTCAGTTAGCTGTGCGCAAAAAATTAAACACAAACCTAAACAAACATTTATACAAATTGAAATTAATGATCAAAAATACTTAAAACGCTCAGAGCTAAAATTTAATCGTCGAATTAATATTAATACCCAGCTAGAAATCCCGTTTTCTCAGCGTGTACTGATATCTGGAGCTCAATACTCTCCTAACAAACTATCAAATAAACAAGCTCACTCATACTCAGAAGATATTAAATACTATATTCTAGCCCAAGAGTTTAACAACCTTATCAAGTACACTCTATCTAAATCTGTGAACAACCAGCCAAGTACTGAGGTCTGGAAAATTCAGCTCCTAAATAATCCAAATGAGAAAGGCCATATCGATACAGGATCAACAAAAATAGGTATTAAAATTTTGAAATAATAAATACAATATAAAATAAATCCTAAGCCAGCTTAAATTTTTAATTTAAAGCCTATATTAAAATTAAATTTTGGACTGGCAAAGCCATCTATATCTTCATATCTAATATTGAATATATTATTTAAGTTCATATATATTTTGGACTTGTTTTTAGACTGATAATTTAAGTTTATATCTGTTGATGTATAACTTGGAAGTTTAATTCTTGAAAAATTCGTCGCATCAAAATCTTCTCTCGAACCCAAATATCGATGAGTTATTAATGCAATAATATTATCACTCAATTTTGATTCTAATTGGGCTGAAAAAGAATTTTTAGATCGACGCACCAAACTTTCATTATTTTGTTGGTTTTTAAACTCTAACAAACGCGTATATCCAACAGACATCACAATATTATCAAAAACACCCCACTCGCTTAAAAGTTCAACCCCTTTTATTTTTGATTTCGATAGATTAATAGACTTATAACTTGCAGGGTCGAAAGTAATTAAATTTTTAAACTTATTTTCAAAATAAACAACATCAAACTTAATATTGTCAGCAAACAAGTATTGCTCCCAGCCAACATCCCAAGATAAAACCTTCTCTTCTTCTAAATCTAAATTTCCGAAAGTAGAATCGTAGAGCTGAGATAAGCTCGGCACCTTAAAGCCAGACCCTAAACTTACCTTCAATTTACTCCCTAAACTATCAATATTCATTATTGGACTCAAATTAAATGACACTGCTTTTATATTAGAATTCGAATGAAAATCATAACGCAACCCCTGGTTGAGTTGAAAAATTTTATTATCAAACTTATAAAGTCCATATACGCCGGTGGCCCTAGCATTTTTTTCAGTTAACTTATTAGTTTTACCAAACTCTTTTTCGCTTTCTATACCTAAACTAAACATACTATTATTGCTCTGATAAATATTATTTTTTAAACTAAATTTAATTTGTCTCCCTTTAAAGTAGTCATCTTTTACCTCAGGGCTTAAATTATCTACTCTATTTGTATGCGCTCTTTGATTATTACTAAAGTTAAAAGTAAAAGTAGTCTCCATAAAACTTAACAATTCAGTCGATAACTGTAGTTTAGAAAAGAATTGCTCAATGTGTTCCTCTGAGTTGGGATCATCCATACCTGGCCCCCCACCTCTATCTAACTCATTAGTTGCATTTACATACTTAGCTACCATTTCTAAACTTAAATTAGCAAACAATTCAGCTTGTAACTTACCAGAGACCTCAGATTGCTTATAGCCATCTTTTTCTTTGTTTCCATCTCTCTCATTAGCTGAGGAATATCCGTCTTGCTTTTGGATAGCTGCTACAAAATTATAATTGTAGTTATTACCCCCTGCATTAGCTCCTACCTCGGCTTTCATCAAACCAAATGAGCCAAACTCTATGCCTAATGATTTAACTAATGGGCCCGCCCCAGTTTTTGTAATAATATTTATAACTCCACCAAGTGCATCAGAGCCAAAAACAACACTTTGTGGCCCTTTAATGACTTCAATACGCTCTACATCAATAAGTGTTAACCTCGCAAAATCAAAGCTACGAGTGGGAGAGATAGGGTCATTCACTTCTATTCCATCAATAAGTACAAGTGTATGCTCAGAGTTAGTTCCCCTTAAAAATAAAGTGGATACTTTGCCACCCCCACCTTGAGTGAGAACTTCTAAGCCAGGAATAACTTTTAAAACTTCTGCCACAGTTTGATAATTTTCACGAATACTATCATTAATAACTATTGTGACAGCATTAGCCACTTGATTAATTTTATCTTCAATGGCCTCACCTTTTACAACAATTGTTTCTACGCGAGTGGCCAATGACAATGTCCCGTGCACCAATATAAAAATAAATAAAATGTACTTGTTTAAACTCATAGCTCTGCCTCCGAGAGAAAAGAAAATACCTAAAAAACTAAGCTAGTTAAACACTAACCAGTAATAGATATTTTATTAACTTAAGGCTCTGGGATCGGACTTAATGTTTAAATCATTATATGACCTTACAAATTACCGTTCCGGGCGAGTCCTGGATTTTCACCAGAGTTCACCAAAACCTTAAAGCTTGTTTACAGGCCCCCAAAATAAATGTCACTATTAAACTATTAATTTTTAAGACGTCTTATATTATTGTTAATTATCATCATTATCTCTAAAATTCACTCTATCTTTATAATTCACAACATGCAGCTGAGCTATTTAATTAATACTAAATAATGTATTACTGCCTTTATAAAAAAAGACAACCCAAAATTTTACCTACTTTAGCCCACTGAACTATTCAGTTCTCCTGATTTAACTTGCCAACTACAGCTTACCCTCGGTACCTTATAATGTAATAAATTTACTTAATAATTAATCTGAAAAGGATACTCAAAACATGCAACTTTTACTTCGTTTAGTAGTTTTATTTTTTAGTTTATTAATTTTCTCCCATGCCCATTCCACGCCTCGAAGTTGTTTTAAAATAACAAAATCTGGTAGCTTATATGATTACACCTGTGATAGTAAAAATATTACTCTTCCAAATGGCGTATTGAGGGTTAGTTATGATGCTTTGTCTTCAAAAGATCTTGAATCAGTTCAGCTCCCAAATAGCCTTATTGAAATAGACGAATACGCACTTAGTAACAACCGACTCACAGAAATTACCATCCCCAATAGTGTCACCACAATCTACGATGGAGCCTTCAGTAATAACCTTATAACAAAATTTAAATTATCAAAAAATCTAAAAAAAATTCCAGCCAAAGCATTTTACTACAACAAACTAACAGCTGTAGATATCCCTAACACTATAGAAGTCATTGGTAGTGAAGCTTTCAGAAGTAATAAAATCTCATCGCTTATATTACCTGAAGGAGTTAAAAGGATTGAGTCGGCAGCATTTATAGGTAACTGGATGAAAACCCTTAAACTACCTAGCACATTAACTCATATTGGAAAGTCTGCTTTTACTAATAATAAAATATGTGAATTACAAATACCTGACAATATAAAATCAATTAGCTCGCGAGCTTTTCATAAGAACTATATTCATAAGTTAATATTACCAAAAAAACTTGAATTTATTGGAGTTCAAGCTTTTCATCGCAATTCATTGCGTTCTTTAAACCTTCCTGAATCTATTAAAGAGATTCATGGAGCCGCTTTTGCCGAAAATAAAATTTTTAATATAAAAGTACCAAAAAACACATGGATCGACAAAGATGCCTTTGATTATTATACGAGTATAAAAAAATACTGAAGCAGATAAAAGACCACTTAGTTATCACAAGCTTCGCAAACACCGCTAAAAGTTAAGCTTGAAATATGATTAAGTTGTTTAATTGAGTTAATAATTTTCTTTGATAACATATAAGTTTGAGTCTTTTTTTCATTAAGCTCGTAAACACCCATACACTCCGTACAACACATAATAATATGAATATGCCTTTTTGTGCGATCATTTTCCAGCTGGCAGACAGTGTACTTACCAGAGTCTAACTTGTGGGCAAGGCCAATTTTGCTAAACAATACTAAATTTCTATACACAGAAGCCTGATCAGCGTTTGATACTGATAAATTACTAAGCTCATCACAAACATTTTTTGGCGACAATGGCCTTTCACTATTTTTTAAAATATCAAAAATAATTTTTCGAGCATTAGTTACTCTTAGGTTTTTTTCTTTTAAACTTTCTTCAAGCTGTTTCATCTTTGACTAACCTTTTTAACTTCACTCGCAATCTCGGAACAGGGCCGTCTGCCCATAATATGTTTAGATTTAAGATTATTATTTAATACTAAAATTTGTGGTGTAATTTTTTTTGTAATACTAAATTTACTTAAAAAATCACTATCACCATATAAACCAGGATAATTGGAATTAAAAGACTTATACTCAGTTCTTAAATCTGAATCCTGAGAGAAAGTTCCAACTAAAAAAATATTAGTTTTTTTATCAAGGCAAGACAAATCGCGCACTTGTTTTTTACATGCTATACAATCTTTTTGAAAAAGTATAATTACACTAACCCCTTTCATATTATAAAAATTAACAACAGATGCATCTATTAAACTACGAAGACTAAGAGCATTGACTGAACAAGTACTAAAAAATACTAAACTGGAAATAATCAATTTGACCAAACTATTATCTCCTCAAATTATAAGCTATAGGGACAGTAAAGTATGAGCCCTGTTTAATATTACTTGGCAGCGGGTTAAATCGTCCAATTTTTTTAATTAACTTTAAAGCTGCCTCATCTAAAATAGGAAAATCTGAAGAGCCTAGCACCTCAATACTGGAAAACACTCCAGCTTTACTTATTTTTAAACGTAATGTCACGGTCCCAGATTGCCTAAGTCTAACTGCCTGACGTGGGTAGTATTTGTTTTTTTCAATGTAAAGCTTGAGTTTTTGCACATAACTTAATTGTGCTTGTTTAACCTGTTTTACAGTTTCAGCTGTCTGTATTTCTTGGTTAACTTCTGAAACCTCTATTTTATTAACTTTTTGTGCCGTTATATCATTATTTTTTTCTATACTTTTTATTTTTAAAATCTTGGATATTTTTTTAGTTTTGGAGACTTTTTCCTTCAGAGACTTTGCCATACTTTTCTTGTAAGTAGTTGGAATTATATCAATACTCATTACTGTTTTATCGTTTTCTAGCACTATATGGTCTTGTCCAACATTAAGTATGACTAAACATAACATTAAGAAAGAATGAATAAAAAAACTAATTAATAAATACTTGTTCATAGTTCCCAAAAAAAACTTGCTATTGCAATTAATTTGCAATAGATATGAGGCAATATATTTTAATTGCGAAATTTTCGCAATAAAAAAAGGGGAAAACCAATGAAAACTTTAATATCATTTTTAGTTAACATCTCACTTTTATTAATATTAAATTCAGCTTGTTCTGAAACACCCAACTCCCCTGTAAAATCTCCAGATACCCCTAGTAATGGTGCTGCTGGCGCTCCAGGAAGTGAGCAAAAATTTGAGCTAATGTCGCTCACTTATGAAGGTTCTGATCTTTATGGAAAAGCTTGCCATATTTATATTTCAGTTGCTGAGAGTGACCATGAAGCTGAAGAGCATAATCATGAATTTTTTGCTAAGGTTGACTACAAACTTCATGGTGAAGGTATACTTGATTCTACAGTAGTTTTTAAAAACTATGACCTCAAAAATGGTATTTATTCAGACGCTGACTCTGCTGACCCAAGCTCACTGCCAGCTTTGGCCTCTGCTATTTTAAAAGACCAAAATACAGAAGTGGACTTTAACAAGCTATTACAGTACGAAACTTCTGGTGAACTTATTCAATCAGTAAGAATTGATTTCTCTAACATGAATCATAATGAATTTACCACTGCTTTAGAAGAAGTCATTGAAGATGACTCTCTTTTAGAAACTAATAGATCAAAATTAAATAAAATTAATAGGGCAATTATAAAAATATCACATAACGGACATTATGATTCAGTTGCCTGTGTTAACTTTAAACTGACTGAAGTAAAAAGTGCTGAATATGTAATTAATGGCGACCACGATGAACATGGAGATCATGACGACGACGAGTACGGAGGTCATGATGATGAGCACGGCCACAAACATGGAAACCACTAATACTTTTAAGTAGTATTTTTTACCTAAACACTCTTCAGGTTAATATATGTTTCTTCACTTAATTTACTTATCGCTAGTATTAACAACTGCACTTTCCACTCAAGTATATGCTAGTGAACCCATAAGTGTACCTACTGTGGTTATTGACCAAGAGGGCTCCCAAATTGAAGAAAAAGTCGATGGGTTCTCAGTTTTTAAAACAGAGAATATTTCAAAAAAAAATATTGAAAATCCAACAACACAAAGCCTTAGCGATATTGTCAAAGATCAAGTTGGAGTTAATAGTGCCACTTACTGTGCAAACTGTGGAGCTAAGCGCTTAACTATAAATGGTTTGAAAGGTGAACATACCTCTATTCTTATTGATGGCCTTCCTTTGCACTCAGCTGTATCTAGTTTTTATGGTGTGGATAATATCCCAGCCAATGGAATTTCTGAAATTCAAGTTATGCGCGGGGCTGGAGCTTCTTTAACCAACCCAGAAGCTATAGGTGGAACTTTGAACATTATCACCACAAACCCCCTAGATTTTAAAAATCAAATCAGCACATCAATTGGCGCTGATGATAAACTTAATGGCAAGTCACAAAATTATGGTTTAACTTTTGGTTGGAAAAAACCTAACAAAAAAGTGGGAATATTGTTTGGTGGGCAGTACTCAAAGGCTGAAACGTGGGATATGGACGAAAATAATATTTCCGAATCTCCACAAAGAGAAAACTATAGCGCCATGATTAAATCTAGATTTTTAATTGGCAAAAAAAATGATATTACCCTTAGATATAGCTTTGCCAACTTAGAAATATTAGGCGGTTATGTTAACCCTATTCGACCATCACAAGTTAGACCATTACCAGCCAATGAGTCTGACTTTGAAGATAAAAATGTTGAAAAAAAATATATTGGTGACCCTATGAAAATCACTGATTGGATAGAGACTAACCGACAAGAAGCTGCCCTTGCAATGACTCATTTTTTAAACAGTAAAAGCACCTTAGAACTAAAACTTGGACATGCCAGACAAAAACAAGATGCTATTTATCAGCATGGATTTGATTACGCTAATATTGATAACTTATTTATTGCTGACACCAATTTAAAGTTCAATTTAAATGATCGAAGCTTATTTACCGTTGGCCTATCACATAAGGAACAGCGTCTCAGGTCAGCTTCAGAAGTATTATTTGAACAATACCCAAGCAGCGACTTAAGAGATATTAAAAAAGATAGCTTTACCCTCTCGTCTCTCGCCACTTATTTACAGTATAGTTATTTTTTACCAGAGAAAATTGAAGTTGATTTTGCTCTTAGATTAGATAGACAAGACATTGACTGGTTAGAACTTACAAACAGAATTAACCAAACAATCCTTGCCCCAAGGTTTCAAGTTTTACATCATATTACTGATCACCTTAAGCAACGTTTTTCTTATGGGCTTGGCTATAGATCACCCCTTACTTTTTTTGAATCTCAGCACGGAAATAATGAGAGAGGCTACCAAGTTGGTATTGATAAACTTGAAAAGGCTCACTCATTGGTTTACTCGCTAAGCTGGAATACTCCAAATAGTTATATCACTCTTGGATCTCACTAC
>CALJPJ010000237.1 GCA_937980625.1 uncultured Bdellovibrionales bacterium | reverse complement strand
CGTCTATACTTTGGTTAATGGGTTTATCAAAACACATAGAGTCTAAATTGTTAATTGGGGTTATAAGGGCTTCATAAAGAGTATTTAAAAAGTGAATATCAAAGCTTTCTTTTTCACCCACAGTTTTAGTCCAATGGAAAGGGTCACTAAGCTGAGCGTTTTGTTTGGCAATTTTTTGTTCTAATAAGTTAATTTGGTTATAAGTAATTAATAATTTTAATTCAGAGGTATTATCTCCTTTAATGATAGAGGCGGAATAACTTTTGTTATTAATTGTAATATAATCAAGATCCCAGGATGAGATTCGTTCGGCTAGGATATCTAGTAAAGCTTTTTCACTTGCATATAAAAATGAAAAGCTTATCCTCAGGTCGCTACATTTACTCAGTGTTATCCCGAACTCACTTTCTAATTTGGGATCCCATTGTTGCGGATGAAAATTGAGGTTAAATGATACATAAAAATCAGTCATTTTTAGTGCAAATACTTAGGGCTACAGAGTTAAAAATTTCTTCTACACTATCACCAAGCTTTGCGGAAGTTAAGTGAAAGCTACTTGCACTACTAAATATTGTGGATGATTTTAATTTATTGAGTTCAGTTTCACGTTCATTAACAGAAATTAAATCAATTTTATTAATAGCTATAAGTGGTGCTACATCCATTTTAGTATTGGCAAGAATCCTAGAGTATATGCTGGCAAGCTCACTTATGGTATTTGGCCTTGATACATCGGCAACAAAAATAAAAGTAGCAGCACCTAATAGGTAAGACATTGGGTAGTTTTTAGAAATATCAAAGCCTTCAAGGTCCCAAATAATGAGCTCTACAGACTGACCAGGCTTCAGCTCAATCAACTTTTGGCTAATTTGAACACCAATAGTTGAGCGGTACTTTTCATCAAACGAATTATCAATAAAACGTTTAATTAAGCTAGTTTTACCCACCCCTTCGGGGCCAACTAGGCATATTTTCTTAATTAGTTTACCCATGCCTGTATTATAAACATTAAATAAAATTACTTAAGAAAAAAAGTGTTCGCCTTAGAGCATTATATGAACCCAGAAAATTAGTATATAAATAAGGGTTTAAAAAGGTCTTTAATTCGCTCTGGGACAGATTGGGTGTCTCCATTGAAATTCTCAATAAATTGGTGCTCTGCAAGATGCAGGTCAGCTAACTGTGATCTTAGGTTTAACCTTAGAGCTTGAGTGTCTCCAAAATTAACGACCACTGCAATAATTAGGCTTCCAGAAGCTTCAAAAATAACTTTTGAGTCACCGTATTCAATACTATCAACAGCTTTATTTTCGCCTTCTTTTTCAATCCAGTCATTAACAAATGAAGTAATGGCAGAAAACATTCCTCCGACCATATGCTTTTGAGAATTTTCACTTCCATCTTTGTGAGAATCTAAGATCACTACACCGGTTTTTTTGTGAATCAAGTATATAGATTGAGGGTCAGCATGAATAGTGCTTTTATCTTCGAGCCCGGAGTTAGAATTTCCTAAAGCTTTATTTTTTAGCCTTGTAAAATACTTTTTAAATGAAAATGCCTCTTCAATTTTGGTATTTATTTTATGGACAAGCTCTTTCATGCTTTCAGCCATATATTTTGAGATTGTAGAACCAATAACTGGGTAAAGTGCATCTACAATCTTATCTTTTTCATCATTAATTTGTGCTTGTAGGCCTTTGCCAATGAGTGGTGCTAGGCTATTAGGTAAGTTAGGTGTGTTTTTTAGATTTTGAATCTCAATGGCCCGGGGTAAATTGTCTGAAATTAATTGGGTCAAGTGCTCTTGGTTTTTTGGTAAATTTTCGTTAATTGTATTAAGCTCGGTGGCAATTAAAGGGCTTAATTCCTTGGAAATATTTAAGCGATCGCTGTGGCTGCTATTTTTAAGAGCTTGATTTAATATTGGGCTAATAATGGCGGCCATAGATTTAGGGTCTTCAATTACTTTTTTAGTTAATAAATTTGTAATAAATTGGCTTGTTTGCTCTTCAAAAAATTTTAGGTCAGATACTTTTTTAGTAAGTTGCATTTGTTGGAGAGAGCTTTCTTCAAATTTATGTTTCAAATCAATAGTCAGAGACTCTAAGTTAGTAGCCATGACTTTTTGTAAGTTTTCACTTTGAGTTTTAGTCATGTGGTTATACTCAGAGATGAGCTTTCTCATGTTGTTGAAGTTATCACTAGTTTGGTTTTTTTCGACAAGAATACTATTATTGAATGAATCAGTAATTTTTTTATGAGATAAAGTTAAATCCTGAGTCAGGTTAGCTTTAAGGCTTAGCAAAGCTTGAGATTGAAGCTTTTGAGAATTATCAAGTTGCTGTAGGTTCTGCTCGATTTTATTATTAAATACGTCTTTGGTGGTATTTAATTTTTCATTAAATACTTTACTTAAGTTTTCAATTTTTTTGTTTTGTATTGTTAATTGCTGAGTGATTGAATCGAAACTTTTTTGCATATATAATTGAAGAGAATCAACCTTTTGCAAGTGCGCCTCATCTAAACTCTTTTGTTGAGCAAAGAAAGTCGTTTCTAAATTGTTTAGCTTTGTGTTTTGACTTGCAATTAATTTTTCATTGTTATCATTAATATTTTGAATTGTTTCTGCGAGCGTAATATTTAGAGTTTCAATTTTTTTGTCAAAGCAAGTTGTTAAAGAAATGTTATTTTTTTGTAAGGATGTAGAGGTATGCTGAACATATTTTTTTTCGGTCGTACTAATTAAATCGATTATTTTTTCGTCTAGAAGCTTATTTAGCTGCTTTAGCTCACTCACTTTTTCATTGATAGTATTTAAAATATTATTTTTGTTTTGAAGGAGTTGCTCTTGAAAGTTATTACGATCGTCAGTGAGTAATAGATTTCTAAGATTTAAGAGTTCATTATTAATGATGTCGTGATCCTTCATAACTGAGGCCTTTTCAGTAATTTAGTGTTACTTTTTATCTTTAAAAAAAAGACTGGAGCTAGAAAATAACTCAGCCATTTCTTTTTTAGTGATAAATTTATCTTGTTGAGATCTCAAGGTTTTGATTTCCATCTTAAGCTTATTAATTTTTTCATTTTGTATTTTTTGAAAATTATTAAATTCCGCTCGTAGTGTTTTGATGTAGCCCTTTGAGTGTTCAAACTTTCTGTAAATTAATTCGTGGTGATCTTGTCGAAGTTGCTCATAGCATTGTTGGGTATAGTTTTCTTGTTCACTAGAGTGTTCTTTGATCATTGAATCTAGATCATTGACAAGCTCAGTCTCAGTGAGTTCTAAATTTTTTTTGAGTTTATCAAGTTTAGAATTTAAGCTCGCTTCAATTTTTTTAATTTTATTATTTGAAGATTGTATCTCGTCACCAAGTACAATTTTTCTAATTTGGTTTATGTGGTCTGTTTGATGTGATGCCAAAGTAATTCCTGTTATAAAATATAGTTTTGTTTGCCAAATTTATACCAACTCTTATAAATCGAGTCAATTGCAGGAATTAGGCTATTAAATTTACGTAATTGTTACACTGGCGAAGGTTGATTTAATTTAAGTAGGTTTGATTTGAAGTATTATCGTAAATTTCAAAATTATTACTTTCTATGTATTGATAAACATATTCAAGCTCTAGCACTGAGCTGCGATCTCCAGCTGCGGAGGCCTTAGTAAAAATAGGTATGACACTAAGTTCATAAACTTTATGGTTTTCTAGGCGTAAACGATCAAACGCGGCAATAAAATTTAAATAGTTAATTGAGCCGGGCAGTTCATCAATAAAAATATGGCTGGGAAAGCTTTCTTTAGTTTTCTCAATAAAATGTTCATAGCAGCGTAAGCTTGTCAGGAGGTGAAAGATATTGTTAAAACGTACAATTTTAGCTGAAGAATTTATAGATAAAATTCTATCAGCTGTTTGGTTAAAGTTACTTCGGTCGTTGCCATAATAAAAACATGTGGTGAACATAATAGAATTATATATTTAAGGTTCGAGCTTGCAACTATTCATTGTAGCTAATAAGAAAAAATACTTGCAAATAAGTAGGCGAGCAATAGATGGCATTTGAGCTAAACCAGATGTATTTAAACTAATTATTCTATCCCTTAGTCTTGGGTAA
>CALJPJ010000236.1 GCA_937980625.1 uncultured Bdellovibrionales bacterium | reverse complement strand
GGATTAAATCAATCCCTTCTTTTTGAGCTCCGATTTCAATAAGTGCTTTTGCATAAACTTTTTTCTCTTCAATCGAACCTAAATCATAGTATGAACCACTAATGTAGCTATGAAGTATTTTTAGACAATAGTATGATCCTCCTGTTCTGTTTAAAAGTGTTCCGACTTGAGACAAGTATTTTCTGGGTATTGCTTTGATTGGGATTTGTTGAATGTACTCAAGTACTTGTTTTCCTTGGCCAACTTTGATTAGGTCATCACAATTTTTAATAAAGTCTAAGTTTACTTGCTTCACGACATATTTATCGGTGGATGTAGTATTAAACCTGAGCTAAAATTAAAGTATGAATGCGAGGAAGTTATTTTATTTTATTAGTTTATTTTGCTTAATCTTAGCTTACCAAAACTGTGGGTCTGGGCTAATGCCTGGACAAGAGATTGATGGCTTTCAATCTAATGGTGGGGGCTACTCTGGAGTTCACAGTGGGATTGGTTCGGACAATAACAGTGAACCAGTTATAGACGATTCAACTCGAGAGCCAATTATTAATGAGCCTATTGATATAAACAATGGTTTATGTACTGGTAAAGTGATGTCTTATAAGCTAATTGACTCTACCTGTTCTCCAGAAGCATTTACAGAGAATGATTTTAGACAATTATTATCTGTGAATGAATTTTTAATGGGTGATGAAGTTATAGCAATGCCAATAAAAGATGAGGCCATATGTAAAAGTTTTGTTGATAAATTTGTTTTTATAATTGACCCATGTAACGAATTAATTACACAAGTGCTGCGAAGTAAAATTGATTATATTGGTAGAGGAACCCAAGTTATGATCAATGGGCTACTTTATAAGTCTTATGGTATCCAAACACTTGTATTTGAGTAAATTATAGTTGAACCAGTATTACTGCGGAGCACAATAAAAGCTAGTTGTGCTTATTATTAGTGCATAATACCTAAACTCTTCCTTTCTTAGCTTCTTAATCATATATCTAGTTGATATTATTTAGTTAAATGTTAATCTATATATATATTCGCCGTAGAGGCAACATAGTATATAGAGAGAACAATCTTTATGGAAAAGAAACTATACAATGTTAACATAGCAGGGCTACCACTAAAGCTTAGGTCTTCCCATGATTCGGAGACTGTGGCCCAGCTAACTCAACTTGTTGATCAAAAAATTGAAGAGGCACAAAGCCTTGGTAAAAGAGTTTCCTTCCAAAATGCTTTACTTTTAGCTTCTTTACATATTGCTGAAGAGTTATTAACGCTTAAAAAATCTGTAAATGAAGATTTAAATTTTTTAAAATCAAAGTCAAAGTCTATTCTTTCTGAACTAGAGTCCTCTCCGCTAACAAAAGTTGATTTAGAGAAATAAGTCAATCTTAGATATTTTGTAAATATCTTTTGGAGATAGTTTTGAGTGCCCAATTATTTTCGAGTAAGCCTAAGTTAAGAGCTTACTTTAAAGAAAAAATAAATACTTTTTTGTCGTTAGAGCAAAAAGAAAGTTTAGATCATTTAGTAAATGAGAATATACAACTTTTAATTAAGCAGTTATTCCCTAATGGGTTTTCGTTGATTGGTGGCTACAAAGCTATTACAGGAGAGCCATTGCTGAATATACCTAATAATTGGACATTGTCCTATCCGGTGACTTTATCAGATAGCCAAATGGAGTTTTATTTGTCTCCAGAAAGTAAATTTGAAGAGGGTAATTTTGGAGTTTTACAACCACAAAAACTTCGTCAAAATATGAAGCGAGTTGACGACCATGATGCGTTTTTAATTCCTGCAGTTGGTTTTAGTCAAGATGGTTATCGTTTGGGGCATGGTCGTGGCTATTATGATCGTTATTTAAGTAAGTATAAAAAATTAAAAATTGGTGTGGGATATTCGGCTCAGTTTGTTGATAACCTTTGGTTAGAAGAAGAGTATGATATTCGTTTAGATTTTATTGTAACTGAAAAATATATTGTAAAGGTTAGGCAGAGCTAACCAAAAAGGAAGAAAAATGAATTCAATGTCGTTAGTTGTAGTAGTTGGTAGCTTATTGGTGGGCTTAGCTTTAGGCTTAGTTTCTTTTTATTTATATCGGCAAATGTTAGATGGAAAAAAGAAGAATTCAGCTCAAAAAGAAGCCGAGCGAATTATTAATAAAGCAAAATCTCAAGCTAGTAAAATTGATAGAGACTCTAAGTCTAAAGCTAAAGATTTTGAATCTAGAGCGCGAAGAAATGCTGAAAATGAAATTAGAAAACAAAAGCAAAGTTTACAAAATCAAGAGAAAAAATATAAAGATAAAGAGTCAAAACTAGAAAGAGATTTTGTGCGTAAGCAAGAAGAGCTTAAACAAAAAGAGCAAGAGCTTGTTGCTCAAAGTGAAGAAACACAAGAAAGCAAAGATCAAGTGAAAGAGCTAGAGAAAAAATGTCGTCGTAGAATTGAAGAGATTCAATTACAGCTTGAAAAAGTTGCTGGTATGTCTACGGAAGAGGCTAAGCATGAATTAAAGTCTTCATTAGAAGATGAGGCTCGTGAAGAAATTGGCGAAAGGTTAAGTGAAATTGAGTCAGATGTAAAAAAAGAGGCTGATAAAAAAGCGAAAATTATACTTGCGACGGCAATTGCTAGATATGCAAGCGAAGTATCTACTGAGCGTACAGTTAATGTTGTGGCTTTAACTAGTGATGAAATGAAAGGTAAAATTATTGGACGTGAAGGAAGAAACATTCGTGCCATGGAAGCTGCTTGTGGAGTTGATTTGATTATTGATGAAACTCCTGAGGCTGTTGTTATTTCTAGCTTTGACCCTGTCAGACGAGAAATAGCTAAACGTGCTTTAGAAAAGTTAATGGCAGATGGGCGAGTACATCCAGCAAGAATTGAAGAAGCTGTGTCTCAAGTTAAAAAAGAATTATTTAAAGCTATTAAAGAAGATGGTGAGAAAGCTTGTTTTGATTTAGGTATTCATGGTTTACACCCTAAAATTATTGAGCAAATTGGTGGTATGAAATATCGTCATACAGGGATGCATAACTTATTTAAAAACTGTGTAGAAGTTGCAGAGATTGCCGGCATGATCGCAGCCGAAATTGGCGGTAATATAAAGTTAGCCAAAAGAGCGGGTTTGTTACATGCTATTGGTCGTACTATTGAGCATACAATTGAAGGAGATTATTCTTCTGTAGGAGCTGATTTTATTAAAAGGTATGGTGAAAAGCCTATTATTGTTCAGGCCGTTAGAAACCATAAGGCTAAAAATGAAAAAGCTAAAAGCCTTTTAGATCATATTATACAGGCAGCAGTACAGTTAGGTGAAGCAAGGCCTGGTGCTCGCCGTACAATGATGGAAAGTTATATAAAGCGTTTAGCAGATCTTGAATCAATTGGTAACAGCTTTGATGGCGTAGTTAAAACTTACGCTGTCCAAGCCGGTAAAGAGATAAGAGTTGTTGTAGATAGTGGCCGTATTACTGATGGGCAAGCTCAAATGCTCACACGTGATATTGCTCGTAAAATTGAGCGTGAGTTAAATTATCCTGGCCAAATAAGGGTGAATGTCATTAGAGAAACGCGAATAGTTGAGCATGCAAGGTAGATTATTTTGAGTTTTTTAGACCCGCACGAGCAGTTAAAAGAATTAAAAAGAGGAATTGTTGATTTAATTTCTGAAAAAGATCTTTTAAAAAAACTACAAAAAAGTAAAGATGAGAATAAGCCTTTAGTTGTAAAGGCTGGTTTTGACCCCACTCGTCCTGACTTACATTTAGGGCATACTGTTTTAATTAATAAGATGAGACAGTTTCAAAAGTTAGGACACAAGGTGGTTTTTTTAATTGGTGATTTTACAGCTATGATTGGAGACCCTACAGGTAAAAATGAAACGAGGCCTCCTCTTTCTAAAGAAGATGTAAAAGTAAATGCTAAAACATATGCTAAGCAAGTATTTAAAATACTAGATAAAGACTTAACTGAAGTTCGTTATAATACAGATTGGTTTGATGAATTTAAGCCTGAAGATTTCATTAAATTAACTAGTAAATATACAGTGGCTAGAATGCTTGAACGGGATGATTTTGAAAAAAGATATAAAGAGCAAACGCCAATTGGTATTCACGAATTTTTGTACCCCCTGATTCAAGGTTATGACTCTGTAGCTTTAAAAGCAGATGTTGAGCTAGGTGGCACGGACCAGCTTTTTAATATATTAATGGGACGAGCTATGCAGAAATCTCACTCTATGGGACAGCAAGTTGTAATGACTGTTCCTCTTTTAGAGGGCTTAGACGGTGTACAGAAAATGTCTAAAAGTTACGATAATTATATTGGGGTAGATGAGTCTCCCAAAGATATGTTTGGTAAATCTATGCGAGTATCAGATGAATTAATGTATCGTTACTACGACTTACTAACAGACATTAGTACTGATGACCTAGAGAAAATGAGAAATGAAATTAAGGATGGTTCTAAGCATCCTCGTGATGCTAAAGTAGAATTAGGTAAATACCTGGTGACTCGCTTTCACAGTGCTGAAGCAGCTGAAAATGCCTATGAAGAATTTAAGAGAATCTTTGTAAAAAAAGGGATACCAGATGATATGCCTGAGCATCACTTAGAAGCTGTTGTCGGTATAGGAGTTTGTGCATTTTTAACAAGTTTAAATATGACTAAGTCAAATGGTGAAGCCAGACGATTAATTCAAGGCGGTGGGGTGCAAATCCGAGGTGAGAAATTATCTGATCCGCAATTAAAAATTAACTTAGAGTCTGGAGATGAATTTATTGTGAAAGTTGGAAAGAAAAAATTCTCTAAGGTGGTAGTGAAGTGAAAATTAAATTTATCCCGCAAAACATTGAAGTTGATGTTGACCCCAATAAGTCTATAATGAGAATTGCTCACGAAAATGACTTACCAGTAAAGTCAGTTTGTAATGGCCTTCCTTCTTGTGCTGAGTGCCGTGTCTTAATTGATGAAGGTGAGCATAACGTTCTTCCACCCACTTCAGAAGAGCTTGCTTTAATTGGTACAGGTCACTTTGTTGACCGGAGGCGA
Source organism: uncultured Bdellovibrionales bacterium (assembly GCA_937980625.1). Classification (GTDB taxonomy): domain Bacteria; phylum Bdellovibrionota; class Bdellovibrionia; order Bdellovibrionales; family UBA1609; genus JAHDIR01. Next base: position 4,958 of record CALJPJ010000236.1, on the reverse strand, counting down.
TTGGCTTGCCAACTAAAATGTTTCGGACCTATGGTTATTGATTTAGCTGAACAGGTAGAAAAAGAAAAGTCTTTAGGTAATAAGAGGCCGCAAGGTAATTTACGTAAGGATTCAACAGAGCAGTCATTGGCTGTAACAGGAAACTTAATCGATTCTGATGAAGCCTTATTAAAAGATGAAGAGTTAAATATTAACGAAGACTCTATAGAGGGTGATAAAGTTTCATCGGCTTTATCTGGAGTTTCAGCTAAGTCTACAAATAAGAGAAGTAATAAAAATAATAGAAATAACAAAAGAAGATCAGGCAAAGCGAATGCTTCAGCAAAACCTGGATCCGGAGAGATTAAAAATACTGAAGCTAGTAAAAATAAAAAAAGAAATAGAAATCGCAACAGAAACAGAAAAAATACTAACAAGCCTAAGTCTGAATAAATTATGTTTTATTTTGCGAAGTTAATTTATATTTTATTATGGCGTTAAGTGAAAAAAACATTTTTTTATTTGATGGAGTAGGAGCTATCATAAGTTTTTTTTCTCATGCAATAGTGCTCCCAATTTTTTCAAACTTTATAGGTTTGCCAGTAGCTACTCACTATATTTTGGCAAGCTTTCCCGTTTTATATTCAATATATTCTTTTATTTGCTTTTTTAAGGTTAATGCTAATAACCCAATATGGTTAAGGCTGATTATTAGTGCCAATTGCTTTTACTGTGTAGTAACAGTTATTTTACTAATTCAATACTGGGGTAATTTAAAGCCGTTGGGTATAGTTTATTTTTCACTTGAGTTTGTGGTGATATTTATAATTTTATTTATAGAAAATAGTGTTCTCACTAATTTATATAAAAAATTAGACGGCAAAAGATGAGCCACACCCACATGTTTTAGAGGCGTTGGGATTGGAAAATATAAATCCAGCTCCATTTAAGCCACCCTCATAATTTAAGGTCATACCTAAAATGTAAAGGATGCTTTTATTATCAATAACGACTTTAACTGCGCCTTTATCAAACTGTTTATCACCATCATTAATGGAAGTATCAAAGTCTAACTTGTAAGAAAATCCAGAGCAACCACCACGCTTTACTTTAACACGTAAAAAAGCATTGTTAGGCTGCTTTTCTTCTTTCATAAGTTCAGTAATTTTATCAACAGCATTGTCAGAAACGGTAATCATATAAGCTCCTTAATAGTGATACTTTAGCATATCATTACTTAATTATCCATAGTTTAGTTATGGATATTTGCTATAAATTAGGGGTCGGCTTATTGCAGATTTACCGTTTAAAATTAAATACTTACCTTTTTTCTCGCCAGAGTTATTTTAATATTATTGATTACTGGCCAGGTTGGTTTAAGTCTTCCTTAATACTTTCAATAAGGTTTTGTTTGGTAGTGATTCGTGCTTCAATGTCAGCTTTATCAGGTCCATGTGGTAGGCTTTTAACTGAATTTGATAAGACTTTAATATCTATTTTAGCATTTACCAAATCAATACTTTTATCAAGAACATAAATTTTAGAGTTAACAGCGCCCAGCTCTTTTGTTAATTCTTTGGCATCAATTTGAGCATCATCAAGTTCATCTTTAGTCACTGTTATTCTTCCAAGGTGATCTGTAAAGTTTTGATCATTTGCAGCCTCTTTGATGACTTTATTATAATCACGCTCAGCCTTTTTTAATCTTAAATCAGCAATGTCTTTATCTTCCATAATTTGAGTTTTTTCTTCTTTTTGAGCTTCAAGCTTATTAGTGAATGTAGTTATTTGTGACTCAAGAGACTCACCAGAAGTAATATGGGTAGTGCTCCCAGTTTTATTTTTTTTGTTTTGATTGTCACAAGCAATCATCGAAACAGCGGTCAGTGAAATTAATATTGTTGATAAAATAGTTTTACTGGTCATAGTAAGCTCCTCTTCTCTCGTATTCGTTAAGAGGGTTGTTACAAGTTCTAGGCCAGTATTGAAATCGAATTAAGCTCATTTAAAACTGAAAATAAACAACAGTCTTAAAAAAAAGTGACAATTATTGTCTTATAAGTGACTAAAATTTAACGGTTTTAAAAAGAATAAACTTTCAAGTGGGGCTAAATTTGATATGACTTAGGTATGCTCATTGCAGAGTTAGTTATTGTAAAACTAAAAGGACTCAAGTGATTATGTTGAACGTACAAAATATATTGATAACAAGTTATAAAAATACTTTGTTAGTATTTATGATTACACTTTTAGTATCTTGTGGCTATAGCAATAACTCTTCAAATGATTTTGCTAAGCAAGAAAAAAGACCTCACATATCTGATGTGGATTACCGACCATATAACAGAAGACTAATTAAAACTAACGAAGAAAGTGGGGATGTTGATATTGTTGTAGTTAATAATGGTTCTGAGCCCTCAACTGATGATTCTAACATATCTACAAATGATCAAACTGTAGTATCAACAAATAAAAGTGATAACATAGATATAGATATTTCTATTGAAGATGAAAATAAAGATGAGATTGAAGGTAATAACGCTGGGGCTGTAAGACCTGACCACACAAGCGACGATAGTGGACTTGTAAAACCGGATGATATTGATGACATAAGTGGTGGGCTAATTAAACCAGATAACATAGACCTCAATGAACAAGTAGATTCTAATACGCCAACAACTGGTCAATCTCTAAGTCAGATTAATCATTGTGCAGATTCAAAAATCAGCACAGGTGGTGGACAAGACTTTATTAGCAATAATGAGCAAAAGGCTTTTGAATTAGCATTATATGTGACTGGTAGTTTTGAAGGAAAACATGGTTGGCAAAATATTACTAATAATTTTGATGGCCAGGGAATTAGTTTAGGGCTTTTTCAGCAAAACCTAGGGCAAGGGTCTTTACAGCCATTATTGATAAAAGCCATTGAAAGGCATCCAGATATTTTACACAGATATTTTTCTGAACAGCAAGTAGAGAGCGTTATGATGATGCTCGATGAGTGGACATCAAATAAAAATACTAAAATCACTAGAATTACTGGATTATTTAGAACTATTGCATTTGTTGTAAAGTCGTACACAACGAATAGGTCTAATCAATATAGAGACTCCTTAAGTGTAAATTGGGCTTTGGAGAACTTATATCTAAGTAGTAATAAAGGAAAAAAGTTTAAAGAAGTATGGAAGACTGCCTGGAAGTCTTTGGCTGGTGATACAGACTATATAGCTATTCAACAAGAAGCCGCTGTTGCTAAACATAAACGCGCATTAAAATATATGAAAAATTATGACACAAAAACTTTAGCTAGTTACTTATTTTTCTTTGATATTGTTGTTCAAAATGGATCAATGAGAGGGCTCGACTATACGAATTCATTAGCAGCGTTAGACGAAACTGAAAAGCTAAGATCACTTCTGAATACAAGAGTACAGTATTCTCGTCCGGAGTTTTACTCTGATGTTATGGATAGAAAAAGTTTAATTATTGATGGTGTTGGTGTTGTACATAAGACAGAAAGGAACTTAAAAAAAGAAGTTTGTATAAGTAACTGGTCATCTATTCAGATGTAAAACAATCACTAAGAAGTCTTTAAAAATATAGTTGTAGCTAATATTTAGTTTGTTTTCTTGTTAAGATTTAAATAACCCTTTAATTTTAGAGCAACAAAAATCAATATCTTCCTTTTTTGTAAATCGTCCTAATCCTATTCTTATTGAAGATTTAGCTAAACAATCATCCACTCCAATGGCCTTTAATACGTAGCTTGCACTAGCACTATTTGAACTACAAGCAGAGCCAGAGCTTACGGCTAAGCCATTTAAACCAAGGGCAAATAAATCAGCAGATAAATCTTTAAATGAAAAGTTGGCGTTATTAGAAAGTCTTTCAGTTGGATGCCCATTTAGTTTTGCTTGCGGGATATTATCGAGCACTTCTTTGATTAAGTGATCTCTTAAAGTACAATTTTTTTCATTTTCTTCGTCAAAATGTAAAAGAGCAATACGGCTAGCTTCTCCAAGACCAACTATACCTGGAACATTTAAGGTTCCAGGGCGTAATCCACCTTCTTGCCCTCCTCCAAACATCAGAGGGGAGAGTTTAACATTAGGGTTTTCAAGGTTTACAAACAAAGCACCAACACCTTTAGGGCCGTACATTTTATGACCAGAAAGTGAAAGTAGGTCAATATTCATAGTTTCAACATTTAATCGGATTTTACCAGTCGCTTGTGCTGCGTCCGTGTGGAAAATAATTGAGTTGACCTGACACCAGTTGCCTATAGCCATAATATTGTTACATGTGCCAATTTCATTGTTTGCAGCCATTATGCTGACAAAAGCCGTATTTTCTTTTTTTAATTTATTGAGAGTTGAGATCTCGACTTGTCCATACTCATTAACTGGAGCCACAGAAACTTCTGCTCCTAGGTTTTCACAATACTTAACCACATCAAGTACTGCCTTGTGCTCAATAGCAGAAGTAATTATATGTGGTTTCATTTTTTTACTGTAAACAAGTTGTTTAATAAGTCCTAAAATAGCAATATTGTTGCTTTCAGTAGCTCCACTAGTCCAAAATATATGCTTGGGGTTGGCGTTTAACAACTTTGCAACTTCTTGGCGAGATTTTTTTACCGCTAATTCTGCTTCCCACCCATAGCAGTGAGACTGGCTGGCTGGGTTGCCAAACTCTTCTTCAAAATAAGGTCTCATTTTTTCAAAAACTCTAGGGTCTAATTTTGTTGTGGCATTATTGTCTAAGTAAATTGGTTTTTGCATTTAAAAAAATCCTTAATTGATATGTTCAATATGTTTGTATAAATCTTTAGTGATATTTTTTTGGTGAGCTTCTAAAGTTCCACCGCCAATTTCAATGAGCTTAGCGTCTCGCCATAAGCGCTCGACAATATACTCGCTAACATAACCATAGCCACCAAGCACTTGTATTGCTCTGTCAGCTACATTTTTGGCCATTGT
>CALJPJ010000235.1 GCA_937980625.1 uncultured Bdellovibrionales bacterium | reverse complement strand
AGTACTGAAGCCATTAAAGGGATGATGGATAAACTTGAAAATGCTGAAGTTAAAATTAAAATTGCTCATTCTGCTGTGGGAATGATTTCAGAGTCTGATGTCCTATTAGCAAGTACAACAGGTGGGGTTGTTCTCGGTTTTAATACTAAAGCTGATAATAATGCTCAACGAGTGGCTAAAGAAAAGGGTGTTGTTATAAAAACCTACTCTATTATCTATGAATTAATTGATGAGATTAAAGCTTTAATGAGTGGATTGTTGACTCCTGATTCAGTTGAGAAGCCAACAGGCAAAGCAGAAGTGAGAGAAACATTTAGTGTACCAAGAATTGGTTTAATTGCTGGTAGTTTGGTCACTGAAGGAAAAATTACGCGTAATTCTTTGGCTAGACTTGTGCGTAATGGAAAAGTTGTCCACGAAGGCAATTTGTCGAGCTTAAAAAGGTTTAAAGACGATGCTAAAGAGGTTAAGTCCGGGATTGAGTGTGGTATAGGTATTGAAAATTTCACTGAAATTAAAGTGGGAGATATTATCGAAGCTTATGAAAGAAATGAAATTGCTCGAGATATCGAAACCTTGATTAAGGCTAAAGAAGAGTCAGATAAGGCTGCAAAAGAGGCTAAAGAATTAGCTGAACTAGAAGCTGAAATGGAACAGAGTAATTAAAATATAGCTTAGTAAGGGTGAATTTTGCTCTTACTAAAGCTTTTATCACCTATGATTGAACAGCCCCTAGAGTTAAAAATTATTTGGAGATGAATATGGCTGAAAGTCGTAGGTTACAAAGAGTTGAAAAAGAAATACATCAAATTGTTAGTGAGTATTTAATTACAGGTTTAAAAGTTCCGCTAGATGGTTTGGTCACCGTTTCGAGAGTTTCCATATCTCCTGATTTGAAATCTGGAAAAGTTTATGTGACAAAGTTAATTGACGGGCCAGATATGGATGGCAATGTTGAAATCCTCAATAAATTTGCGCCTTATTTTCAAAAAGAAATTGATAAAAGATTGAGGATGAAGTTTTGTCCAAAATTAAAATTTTATAATGATCTTGGCTATGAGAACACTCATACTGTTGAGAAAATTTTAAATGATCTAAAGTCTGAAGCAAAAGTAGATCAGCAAGAAGATAACTAAATTATAAAAAGGTTGAAATTAACGTGAGTAAAGTGAATGGGTTGTTTTTGATTGATAAGCCGGTAGGTGTAACTAGTCATGATGTTGTTTATAAAATAAGAAAGTACTTTGGCCAACAAGAAGTTGGTCATGCCGGGACTCTTGACCCACTAGCAACCGGTTTGCTCGTCATACTTATGGGTGAAGGAACTAAGTTATCAAGACTTGTATTAAAACAACAAAAATCCTATCAAGTTAAAATAAAGTTAGGCTTGTTAACTGATAGCTGGGATACAGATGGTAAAACTCTTAAAGAGTCACCCGTGTGTTTTAATGAGAGTCAAATTAAAGCAAGTTTAGATAAAATAATTCAAATGGAAGAGTTTCCTTTGCCAATTTTTAGTGCTGTTAAGGTTAAAGGCAAAAAGCTTTACGAATATGCTAGAGAAGAAAAAGAAATTGAAGTGCCTAAGAGAAAAATGAATTTTTATGATTTGAAAATACTTGATGTCAAAAAAGATGAGGTCTTTTTAGAGGTTTCCTGTGATAAGGGGGGCTATATTAGATCCTTAGCCTATGTGCTAGGAGAAAGTTTGAATAGTTTTGGCACGGTTAGCTTTTTGCGAAGGACGGTCTCTCAGCCATACGTAGTGAGTAATGCCATTTCTTTGCCTCAGTGCTTACAGCTAGATAAAAAAGAAATTAAAGGCCAAGCGTATTTTCAGTCATTAGAAGATATTTTATCAAATTATAAAGCTATGACTGTTAGTGGTCGTGATGAGAGGCTTATGAAAAATGGGGCCATTCCTAATGAAATTTTACGGCGCATGGTTTTTGATCAAAAACAAGTAAACATAATGCAAAAAGATAATTATATAAGAGTGATTGGTGCAGGAGAAGGTCGTATGATTTCTTTAGTTCATTTAGCTCCAAATACAAAGCCTAAAGTGTTTCGAAAATTTAATTGAGTTCTTTTAAATCCACTGAGAACTAAGCCGTATAATCTCGTGTTAATAGATATTTACTGACAAGTGCCCCATTTATTACTGATGTGAGTTTTCAAAGATTTTTTTTAAGTCGAGTTTTGGAGCTTATGATTTGCGACCAATGAGGTTTGGTCTCAAAGCTTACAGGTTTTATTTGAGCTGATTTTAACTAGAGAATCTCTCTATTAGATAAGCCTTGACCCTTAGGGTTAAATAGGGGTAAATACTTGAAAATATATAAAAAAAGCTCTGCTTGCCGAAGTGTCAGACGGTCTGCGGGGTGAACCTTTTAACTACCCTTGGAGGTAAACTATGGCATTACTCAAAGAAGAAAAAGAACAAATCATTAAGCACTTTAAAAGATCAGAGTTAGATACTGGAAGCTCAGAGGTTCAAGTTGGTATTTTAACAGTTAGAATTAAGCAACTAACAGAGCATTTCAAAAAAAATAAGAAAGACCATCACAGTCGTCGTGGTTTGATTAGAATGGTTAATCGCCGTCGTAAACTTTTAGATTATTTGAAAAGAACAGATGCACCAAAGTATTTGTCAGTGATTAAAGAATTAGGAATCAGAAAATAAAGCTACACCCCGGAGAAATGAATGAAACAAACAGAGAGTTTTGAACTAGGCGGACAAACTATAACACTAGAAACTGGTCGCATGGCAAAACAAGCTGATGGATCAGTATTAGTTGCCAGCGGTAATAATATTGTTTTAGTTACAGCAGTTACATCAAAAAGAGAGTCAACAGCAGATTTTTTTCCATTAACCGTTGAGTTTAGCGAAAAATTTTATGCCACAGGTAGAATTCCGGGTGGATATTTTAAGCGGGAAGGTCGACCAACAGGAGAAGCGATATTAAACTGTCGTTTAATTGATAGACCAATCAGACCCAGCTTTCCTGAAGGCTACAATAAAGAAACACAAATTGTTGCAACTATATTAAGTTACGATGGTAAGACATCTGCGAATAGTTTAGCAAGTATAGGTGCTAGTGCGGCTTTACATATCAGTACAGCTCCTTTTAGCGGACCAACAGCTGCGATACAAGTGGCCGAGGTTGACGGTCAACTTTGTATTAACCCAAGTTACGAAGATTTAAATAATGCGACTTTATCTTTATTTATGGCCGGGACTCGTAAAGGGATATTAATGGTTGAAGGTGAAGCTCACTTTAAAACTGAAGCTGAAATCCTAGAGGCTGTATCTTTTGGTCACAAAGCCATGGCGCCAATTTTTGATGCTCAAGATAATTTAAGAGAAAAAACGGGCAATAAGCCGAAAGCTAGTTTTGAAGTTCCAGCTATTGATGCTGATTTTGAAAAGGTAGTAAAAGACTTTGTTCAAGAAAAAGTAAGTGCAGCCTTAGTTATTAAAGATAAAATGGAAAGGTATGCTAGGTTAGATGAAATTAAGTCTGAAGCTAAAACTGAGTTATTAGCAAATATTGAGTCTGATATTTTAGACACTCGATCTTCTGAATTAGGTAAAGTTTTTGGTGATGTAAAGTATAATACAGCTAGAGCCATGATCCTTAAAGAAGGTAAGCGTATTGATGGTCGTGACACTAAAACTGTTCGTCCAATTGCTTGTGAAGTAGCGATGCTTCCGCGTGTACATGGTTCAGCACTATTTACTCGTGGTGAAACTCAAGTTTTAGGAACGGTGACATTAGGAACTCCTGATGATGTTCAACATATTGACGCTTTAGATGGGCATTTAAAAAAGAGTTTTATGCTTCACTATAATTTTCCTCCATACTCAGTTGGTGAAGCTGGTCGAATGGGTGGTACAAGTCGAAGAGAAACTGGACATGGTTTTTTAGCTGAGCGTGCGCTCGCTGCAGTTATTCCAAGTCAAGAAGACTTTCCCTATGTGTTGCGTGTTGTGGGCGAAGTTATGGAGTCTAATGGCTCAAGTTCAATGGGGACTGTCTGTTCAGGAACTTTAGCTCTACTTGATGCTGGTGTTCCAATTAAAGGAAATGTATCTGGAATAGCTATGGGGCTAATTAAAGAAGGTGATGACGTAGCAATTTTAACAGATATTTTAGGTGATGAAGATCATTTAGGAGATATGGACTTTAAGGTCGCTGGAACTCGAGAAGGAATCACTGCCTTTCAAATGGATTTAAAAATTGATAGCATCAGCTTTGATATTTTTGAAAAAGCTTTAGACCAGGCCAAAGATGGTCGTAATCATATTTTAGATGAGATGGAAAAAGTTATGTCAGTGGCTCGAGGCCAGGTTTCTGAGTTTGCTCCACGAATCTTAACTATTAAAGTAAAGCCTGAAAAAGTACGTGAAGTGATCGGCAGCGGTGGAAAAACTATTAAAGGAATAGTTGAGGCTACTGGTGTTAAAATTAATATTGAAGATGATGGTACAATTCAGATCTCATCTATTGATTCAGAAAAGTCTAAAGAAGCTATTAAAATGATTGAAGACATCGTTGCAGAGCCAGAGGTCGGTGCCACTTATAAAGGTAAAGTTGTTAAGGTTACTGACTTTGGTGCATTTGTTGAGATTTTACCTAATACATCAGGTTTATTACATATCTCAGAGCTTGCCCATGAAAGAGTACGCAATGTGACTGATGTGATTAATGAAGGTGACACAGTTGATGTTAAGGTTTTAGATGTTGATAGAGCTGGTCGTATGAAGTTGAGTCGAAAAGCATTGCTTCCTAAAGATGGTGCTGATGCATAAAATGCAAAAAGCATTTGATTATATTCCTGAATTTAAAAAAACAATATTATCTAATGGCACGAGGGTGGTTACAGAGCACCACCCTTACTCAAGGGCGACCTCTGCTGGGGTTTATATTGATATGGGCTCAAGAGATGAGCCAGCACATTTAAACGGTGCCGCTCATTTTGTTGAGCATTTAGTATTTAAAGGAACTCACAAAAGAAGTGCTTATGAGATTGTAAAATCTATTGAGGCTGTTGGTGGGGAGTTAAATGCTTATACAACTCGCGAGTACACTTGTTTTCACTCTTGTACATTAAGAGAGCATTTAGCTTTGTCAATGGATGTGTTAGCAGACCTTGTATCTAGTGCTACTTTTGAACCTGAAGAGTTTAATAAAGAGCGTGAGGTTATTTTACAAGAAATTCTGATGTCTGCAGATGATCTTGAAGAGTATATTTTTGATTTATATTTTGGTAAGGCTTTTCCTGGAAATAGTTTAAGTAACCCCATACTTGGTACTGAACAAAGTTTACAATCAATCACAAGAGATCAATTATTTAATTTTTATAAAAGTCGCTATAAGGCTGAGCATTTAGTAGTCAGTGTGGCTGGCTCTGTCAACCATGACGAAGTTGTTGAGCTTGTAGAAAAAAATTTAATGAGTAAGACGGAAGAAAAAGTGACTTCTAGTCGTGTTAACCCAACTATGGAAGTCATTAAGCAACATTTTAGTAAAGATACAGAGCAGGTTCATTACCTTATGGGCTTACCAAGTAGCTCTTTTAAAAGTAATCATCGGTTTGATTCTTATGTTGTGAATGCTTTGCTCGGCGGCGGGATGACTTCACAACTTTATCAAAAAATTAGAGAAGACAGAGCTTTGGCATACTCAGTTTATAGTTATTTACAGTCTTTTACAGACTCTGGTCTTATGATGTTTTATGTGGGAACTTCTGAGGATAAGCTAGAAGAGGTTTCTAAAATTGTTTTTGATGAATTGAAATACGTAACCAAAAACGGGATAAGCCATCAACAACTTGATTTTTATAAAAGACAAGTTCGAGGGCAGATTATGTTAGGGGCTGATGATATAGAAAATCGCATGAACTCATTAGCTGTTAATGAAATGGTATTTCAAGAGTATAGGCCGGTTGATCATGTGGTCGCTGAAATTGAAAAAGTATCTACTGATACTGTTAAAAAGTTTGTTAGTGAGTATTTTGATTTTTCTAAAGCAGGTTGTCTATTACTTGGTAAGGCAGATAAGAGTACACAAGATAAAGTTTTTTCACTTATTTAAATTTTATTTTTAAATGCAAATAATACGATCTGAACTTCAGTCAAAAAAAATAACTAGGTTAAGTCAATTGGACATTTCTTGTTCAAGTATCTTTTGACTTTTTAAGTTCATTTCAATGAGCGTTTCATTTTTTTGGCTCATGGGGTTGATGTTTGTATATTGAATTAACCAAGACCCAATAAGTATAAAATAACTTATTGTTAAAACAATTTGAATAAACTTTTTATTCAATTGAAAACGGTTATAAAGACCCAGGCTAAGAAGAATAAAACTAGCAGTGATCCCAATAATAGTAATAAGTGGATGTATTAGTGAAACAACGTACATAGTTAAAGTTGGTATGAGAGTTATAAAGACTAAAGTGGTCAAGCGTTTGAAGTTCAGGTTTCTGTTTTGAAAAACTACAATTAAAAAGTACAATAATGAGGCGACAAGAAAAATAGAGATATAAGCAGAAATGGGCAGAAATATAAAGCCAACAATGGATTTTAATAAGCTTGCTGAGAAAAGTCCTCTTAAGACTCCTGTGATTGAGGCAAATATAAAAATTAAAACAAAGAGACTTAACCAGCTCCAGTGAGGAACTTTTTTAATTGATTGAGACGGGTGTTTATAAAATTCAAAAAGATATTTTATAATATCACTAATTTCTTTTTTTACTTGATCAATAGCCATTTTAAACCCAATCGTTTTCTGCAATTTTAATTATATTATTTAAAATGTGGGGTTCAACTGTTAAATTTTTTCCTTCGGAATGAGAGCCTAATAAATGAGATGATACAAGTACTGGTGATAAAGTAAACATATCGTGAGCTATTTTGATATAATCTTTTTTAGATGTTTGAATATTATCATTAATACAGTTATGAACTTGAATCTTTAGGTAATTATTATTTGTTGGTAATTTTTGATCAGTTAAAATATGAATTTTGTGTACACTTGGTAAATTTAGTTGTTCAATAAAGTGAGCGTCCGCAATAGCACTGGGATCAAAGACTAAGTGAAACTTTTTATGTTTTTTAGAAAGTTTACTAATGAATTGCTGTAAACTTTTTTTTCTGGAAAAAAATGCTAACCAATTTAAGCGAGCTTCAAAGGCTTCATAGCCGTGTTCTTTAAGGTAAAGAGGAATGTTGTTCCAATATTTTAAACAATAAAAAAATGAAGTTTTACCAGGAATGAATATAAGAGGATATCTAGTCATAAGACAATTAGGTTTTAATGAAAAAGAAATTTTTTTTTGGGCACGCTTTAAATTAATAGCAATAAAGTATAAAAAAATACCGATAAAAAAAATATACATGCTCTTAGAAGTATGTGACTAGGTTAACTGATGGGCTGAGGTGGCTAGAGACCTCATCTTTGGCATGAAACGAATATGCTAAATTCAAGTTTACATCTAAAGACTTATTAATTTGATAAAAACCAGCTATTGAAGGAGTTAAAAATAAACTAGTAAAGTCAGATGAGCTTAAGCGATAAGTGCCCAGCCCTGCTGCGAGACCGACTTTTAAATCCATTAAGTTATATCTATAAATAGAATAGTCAGTTTTAGCTTTAAAAAGTAAATTTTTGAGACTACTCCCAGAGGCATACTCCAGTTTAAATTTAACAGGCAGCATTAAAAAATTATAGACTCCAAGCTCTAAACCGAAACCGAGAATATTTTTTGATTTTTTATTTATTTTATGAATATGACTAGTCAGGCCGGCAGCAAGGCTATAAGAACTCAGCAATAATTTTTGGGTTTTAGTTTTTTGTTTAGTTCGTAGCTCACTTTGTAGTCCGCTAACAATATCATTATAACTTTGATAACTTTCTTCAGCAGGACTATTTGCTAGTGATGTTTGTGAAATAAATAAAATAAATAAGCTTGAGTATAAAATTAAATTTTTCATATATATATTATGTCCTGAAAATAGGCTAAAAAGCAAAACCTGGTCTATGTTTTTTATAAAAAAAGAGCGAAACTATAGTTAGATGGAATTAGTATATTGCGCTTACTGTAAACATAGACGAAAGGCTTACACCAAGAAACACTTAAATTTAGTCAATATTGGTTATAGCTTATTACTGTCATTTCTTTTAATGTTAATTGTTTGGCAAGGGTTTCATCCAGGGGTGTTTGTATTTATAACAGTTTTTTTGTTTATCCAAGAGACAGCTATTCAAATGAGGCGGCGCTTATCTGTGCAGTGTAACTCATGTGGCTTTGATCCTGTTTTGTATGTGAGATCTCCCGACTTAGCTAAGCAAAGAGTTCAAAAAATATTAAATACTAAAAAAGAATCAGCTGAGTACTTATTAGCTGCTAATAATCCATTTGAGCATATCAGACATAATAATAGTAAAAACAATCTACCTTCTGAGTCCATCGATAACTCTAGGTAAAGTTTTTATGATCAAGTATGGGGATATGGCCACAGAGGCAGTCAACTCGACCATTGCCTAGCTACTAAAGTCAGTTTTAATTTAGGCTAGTGTAAGTCTCTGGACTTTTAAGTATCTAAAATAGATAATTAATTCATGATAAGTTCTATAAAAGTAGGATTAATATTAGCTATTTTTTTTAGTTTTTTAAACGCTGACTTTGTTTATGCTAAAAAGAGTAAAAAGCGTAAATCTCAAATTGCAGTGGTGCAAGTTGATGGTGCAGCCGTCTATAAAGTGGCTAACTTTGATTCTCCAATTATTGCCTATTTAAATAAAGGAAGAAAAATACGAGCTTCTAAAAAATTATACCCTGGAATTGGTGGTTTAGGTAGTTTTTATAAAGTGAGAATTAAAAAGGGTAAGTATGGATATGTTACCGATGTAGATTTATTTCCAGCTAAAAATAAGCAAACTGAAAGTGGTGCGCAAGCTCCAGGCAATGATGTTTTTACCCCGTATGGTGGTGATGATCGTGCTGACCCAGCGGCAGGTGGAGCTAGTTCGAGCCGACCTATCGCTTTGCAGCGCTACTTAGGTGTTTCTTATAACTTAGTTAATTATACGGAAGAAATTGCTAAGCGCTCTTTCACTGAGAGCTTAGGTTTTTTTGGTTTAAAGTTATCTGGGCCGGGAGCTTTATTCACAAGTATGCCATTAGAGCTCAATGTGATGGCATTTTTAGGAGCCCCAGCATATTATAATGCTACTTTTACTGAG
>CALJPJ010000234.1 GCA_937980625.1 uncultured Bdellovibrionales bacterium | reverse complement strand
GGCTTACAAGAAACTGTTGAGGAAACCTGTGAAATAAAATTAAAATTAGTTAAAACATTTAAAGGCAGTGAACTTGAAAATACTTCTGCCACACACCCATTTATCAACCGTGAATCCAAGGTTGTTTTAGGTGACCACGTCACTCTGGAGGCTGGTACTGGCTGCGTTCACACAGCTCCAGGTCATGGTATGGACGATTATTATGTGGGAATGAAATATAAACTTCCTATTTTTAGCCCAGTTGATAAAGCTGGTACATATACAAAAGAACTTCCCGAGTATGCAGGTAAAACTATTTGGGAGGCAAATCCGCTCATTACTGAGCGTTTAGACAAGTCTGGGCACTTATTATTTCAAAAACAACTATCACATAGTTACCCCCATAACCCACGCACAAATACTCCATTAATATTTAGAGCCACTCCACAGTGGTTTATAAAAATGGATGATAATAACTATCCATTAAAAGAAAAAGCATTAAAGTCTGTTGAAAATGAAATTTCATTTTTTCCTAGTTGGGGACAGAAAAGATTAAATGCGATGGTTAGCAATAGTCCAGACTGGTGTGTGAGCCGACAAAGAATATGGGGTGTGCCAATTCCAGTTTTTTATTGCAATTCTTGTGATACAGCACTTGCTGAACCAAAACTAATGAATCACATTGCAGACCTCATGGAAACTTCTGGCAAAGGGCTTGAAGCTTATCACGATACTCCCACAGAGGAACTCACACAAGGTTACTCTTGCACAAATTGTGATGCTAAAGACTTCACTAAAGGGTCAGATATCTTAGATGTTTGGTTTGATAGTGGTGTTTGCCACACAGCCGTTCAAAAAAGAAGAGAAGATCTTAGCTTTCCGGCAGATGTTTACTTAGAAGGGAGTGATCAGCACAGAGGTTGGTTTCAAACTAGTCTTAACTCTTCTTTAGCTGCTTATGGAGAAGCTCCTTTTAAATCATTAATAACTCATGGCTTTGTGAATGATAGCAAAGGCAATAAAATGAGCAAAAGTAAAGGCAATGTTATTGCTCCACAAGATATAATTAAAAAATACGGCGCTGAAATATTAAGACTATGGGTTGCCTATGAAGACTACGGTAACGATGTAAACATTAGCGAAGAAATGTTTGCTCGAATCAGTGAAACATATCGCCGTATAAGAAATACTATGCGTTTTTTAATGGGTAACTTAGAAGACTTTGACCATAACAAAGATAAAGTCGCCCTCGATGATATGCCATTACTTGATAAATGGGCTCTTGCTAAATTAAATGAGCTCACACAAAAAGTAACTTTGTATTACGAAGAATACGACTTTTATAAAGCTTATCATGCTCTAAATAATTTTTACACCGTTACACTTTCAGCCACCTACTTAGATGTTTTAAAAGACCGCCTTTACACCTGGGAAAAAGAAGGGGTACACAGAAGATCATCACAAACAGTTTTCTTTGAAATATACACTCATCTTACTAAAATGATGGCACCAATTTTAAGTTTTCTCGGTGAAGAGATTTATACATACTTTCCAGATGACATCAAAAAAGAAAGTATTTTTTTAGAAAGCTTTCCACAAATAAAACCTGAGTGGGAACAACCTGAAGTCTTAGATAAGTTTACTAAGTTACTAAATGTAAGGTCAGAGGTTTCAAAAGTTTTAGAACCTATGCGCAAAGATAAGCTTATTGGCTCAAGCCTTGATGCTGAAATTACAATATCAGGCCCCAAGGATATTATTGATTTACTTAAAAACTACCAAGGAAGTACAGCTCTTGATCACTTAAAAGAGCTTTTCATTGTGTCTGATGTCAAGCTTGAAACCTCCGATAATAATGAGCTTCAAGTTAGTGCTATTAAGTCGACAGGAGATAAATGTCCTCGTTGCTGGCATTATTCTAAAAATTTAGTTAAAGTAAGTAACTATGTTGATGTATGCCCTAAATGTGCGGAGGCTTTATAAGTATGATTAAATCTATTAATAAAAAATATATTATTTTATTAGCAGTTGTAGCATTCCTAGTTTGCTTAGACCAAGCTACTAAAACTTATATTCATACAACGTTTCAATTGCATGAAACTAGACCTGTTATTGCCGATTACTTTAACATTAGTTATGTAAGAAACGAAGGAGCTGCTTTTGGTTTTTTAAACCAGGCTAGTTTTCGTCATGTGTTTTTTTTAATTGTGCCTGTTATTGCAATGATAACAATTTTATTTATGTTATACGGGGTTAAAGATGATGATCGCCTACAAATTTTATCTCTTTCATCTATTTTTGGTGGAGCCCTTGGTAACTATATTGATCGATTGAAACTTGGTTTTGTGGTAGATTTTTTAGATTTTCATTGGAAAAATGGTTATCATTTTCCATCCTTTAATGTAGCTGATATGGCTATTGTCGGTGGTGTTAGTTTACTCATTTTAATTATTGTGAAGGAAACCATGGACGAACGAGCCATGGCAAAGTCATAGCTCTTATTAGCCTTTAAGGAGAACTTTTGTTTCCTCTTATTCATATATCAGATGAGTTAAAGCTTCCCACTTATTTAGTTTTATGTAGCCTTGCTTATTGCTTATGTTTATTTTGGCTTGTTCCACGAGCTAAAAAATTAAATTACAATATCACTACGGCCCTTGACCTTTCCCTCGTTATTATGGTCACTGGTTTTTTAGGAGCACGACTACTTCATATCATATATGAAGAGCCGCAATACTACCTCGATCATCCTTCACAAATATACAAGTTTTGGCAAGGTGGTTTTGTTTTTTATGGTGGCTTAATTGGTGTTTTATTTGGATGTTACTTATTTTTAAAACTTAAAAAAGAATCATTTTTAAAATGGGCTGATTTTTTTGCTCCCATGGCTCCCCTTGGATATGCTGTTGGTCGCTTAGGCTGTTTTTTTAAAGGCTGTTGCTACGGTAAAATTTGTGATTTACCATGGGCCGTTCATTTTCCACATATATTACCTCATGGCCTCTCACGACACCCAACACAACTATATGTAGTTCTATGGGAAGTTATTTTATTATTTTTAATTCTTAAACTTGAAAAAACTAAGACTTTAAAACGTGGTGGCTTATTATTTTTTTGGTTACTATTACATTCTAGCGGGCGAATTTTTATGGAGTTTATGCGAGATGACCCAAGAGGTGATATGATAATGGGCCTCTCTGTTTCTACTTGGATTAGCTTTTTATTAATTCTATTTAGCTCTTGGTTTTTATTGTTTTATAAGCCCAGCAGAAAAAAACTGTAACATGTTTTAAGTGAAAGAGCTCTTATAGGAGGTTTAATACCAACTCCATTAAATAATTCCTTAAATTCTAAGTTTATTTAAATTATAATGCGCGCAGTTCTCCCGTTGAGATTTGTTTGAGCATATTATGATTTAAATAAATTTAGAATTTAAGGAATTATTTAATGGAATTGGTATTACTCATAATTAAATTGAATACTAAACTCTATTCCTTTTAGATCTGAACTTGTTTTATTAGTTAAGCTTTTAACATTAATATTGTGATTTTTAGCCTGGGGAAGTTTCTGACTTAAGTATGCTAAAACCAGTGACCTATCAGACATAAGCTTCCAGCTTTTAAAGTTTGCTGAGTTACTTAAACTCTCTGCATGGTTAGTGATTGATATATTTAATTTTTTATCTTCTAATTTTTTAAATAAATAAGTTATATCAGCAATACGCTCTTTTTTTATTTTTGTAGATTGTTTATGGAAGAACTGATCTGGATTTAAACCTAACCTAAGCTGTTTACTTTGATCGTCTACTAAAATACTAAAGTACTTTGCTAAACGACTTTCTTTTTGTAACATTTTTTGAAGCTCATATCTATCGGCTTCAGATCTCTCATCATTCATTTGCCTTGCTTTTTCTTCCATGCCACATAATTCGTTAGCATCTACAGATAAAACATGATGGTTCTTGTCATTACTAATCACTTTGTCGCTATCTTTGCCGTTAGCAGAGGCTTCGAAAGGGTTTGATGATGTTTCCATAAATTCATAAACCTTATGCTTTTGAACACCAAAAGCCATCTTAATTGAACCCATAACTCGTTTAAATTTAGAGGCATCAATTTCAGCAAATGATAAAATTAAAATAAAGAATGTTAGTAATAATGACATTAAGTCTGCAAAGGTAACAATCCAACCCGGAGCTCCCCCACCATCACTACTTTTTTTCTTTCTACTCTTACCCATTAGTTTTTCCCTTAAGCAGCGTTACTCTCACCCATATCAACCACATCTAGTTTTCCTCTACTTTTTGAAGGAAGATAAGACATTAAAGTTTGTTCCAGTACATAAGATGATTGTCCCTTTGCTATTCCAACAACAGCATCAACAATAATTGATTTACATAGATCTTCTTCTTCAGATCTCATTCCTAACTTATCTGCTATTGGCTTTGCAACCATATTGGCTAAGATTGCACCATACAAAGTAGTTAATAACGCCACCGCCATGGCCGGACCAATCGTTGAAACATCTGACATATTTGATAACATTTGAACAAGACCAATCAATGTACCAATCATACCCATTGCTGGAGCAACGTCGTTAATTGCCATAAATATATTCTTACCCTCTTCATGCCTAGCTACTGTGATATCTCGCTCATGATTTAGCATTTGTTCTGCAACGGCCACATCGGTTCCATCAACAACTAATTGAATTGCTCTAGCAAAATACTGATCCTCTATTTCAACCTCTTCTAACTTTAGTAAACCATCTTTTCTAGCAATTTTAGCCATTGATAAAGCTAAAGAAATTAGCTCTTGTGGTGATGATGACTTCCATAAAAAGGCTTTAAAGGCCACACTTAATGCACTTTTAAGCTTAGTTAAACTAAACTTCATAGACACTACAAACATGGAACCAATCAAAACAATGAGTATTGAAGGTACATTAATAAAAATTCCAGCAGAGCCACCAATAGCTATGGCCATACCCACAACTATAAACCCTCCAATCATACCAACTAGTGTTGCTAAATCCATAATTAACTTCTTTCCTCTCAATAAAATTAATCTCTTATATTTACTTATCGACTGAGTTTTTTTTTAATATAGTAATTTTAGTAACATTGCCAACAATCCAAACTTAAGTCGTGTTTAATATTTTTATATTTTTTTAAATATTGAGCTCAAGGTGATTTTAATTCTTGTAGACCTATAAATCAGATCAACCTTACCTTTGTCGTGTCTAATTATGAGATGACATGAAAATTATTTAATGTATCATTAAAGTACGGTAAATACCTAAATTGTTTAGTAAAAGTTTATACAAGTGTCATAATTTTGATTAGTTATTTTTGTCAAAATCAATTATTTTTCACTACAGACGGTATAGATCTTGTAAACTATTAACAACAAGGTGCAAGGGGGATGTCGATGATTAAGTATTTTGTTATTTCATTAACTGGATTATTACTATTTGCTTTTGTGAACTGCTCAGATAACGAGTTTTCACAAATAGATCAAACAGGAAGTGTTAATGGCACAGGTGGAACCTGTCTAGATGCACATTGTGAAATTTTTAATGTCACTGAAAATGCTAACAATCCACTCCAAAATAAAAAAACAGATATATTATTTATTTTTGATAACTCAGGCACAATGTTTGATGAAAATCAAAAATTAAAAGATCGTATGTCAGGTTTTATTCAAACGTTAAACACAAATGATGTAAACTATAATATCTGCTATACATTAAGTGAACCATCTGTTCACAGCCAAGGTAGAATTAGTGATTGGACAAACGGGCAAAAAGTACTTAATAAAAATACTCCTAACCTAAACAATGTGTTTTTAAATACACTAAATAATGTGCAAAATACACCTCCAACATTTGAACAGCCTGAGCAACCGATTGCGGCGACCTCTTATATGCTTGGAAGTAGCTCTAATGGCGATTGCTTTAGACAAAATACAGCTGTAAACGTTGTCTTTATCACTGATGAAGACGAAAATAACGACGGACAAAATTTACAATCCCGTAATGAGCCTACTCACTTAGTTAACCAAGCCAGATCAGTTTTAGGAAATGTTCCATTCATGGTTCACACCATCATTGCCTATGATATTTTTAATGGATCAAACATAGATAACTCTTGTTATGTCACTGAAGGAAATGAAAAGGCAAATGTTCATTATAGCCTCGCTCAATTAACAAATGGAATCGTTGGCAATATTTGCGCCAATGATTATGCCGGTCAACTCGCAAGTATTAGTACAAGAATTCAAGACACATTAGACTCTGTTGCTATGAAATGCGCCCCTATTGGAGATGTAACTATTACCTCTAGCAATAACATAAACTATCAGTACGAACTTCGAAATGGTCGATTATTTTTGACTCCTGGTATACCTGCAGATTCTTCTGTAACTATTAGTTACGATTGCCGTAACTAGCCTTCATTAAAAAATTAATTTTTTGCAAAGCCAGCACATTGCGCTGGCTTTTTTTATTCCATATTAACAAGGCTAAATAACTCTTTAAATTTTAGACTCAGGGCTAAATACACTAAAAGTCTCAAACATGCGGTGCTCGGGCTTGTCAGCCCTGCGCTCCGAACTCGCTTTTAGTGTGTTTAGCCCTGAGTCTAAAATTTAAAGAGTTATTTAATACAATTACCACCGTTGTTTTTTAAAAGCTCCTCTTATATACTTAAGGCCTTAAAATATTAACCCAAGGATGAGTTATGAGAATTGGAATTTTAACTGGTGGTGGGGATGCTCCTGGCCTAAACGGAATTATAGAGGCTGTTGGCAAAAGCTTAATGACTAAAAACCATGAAGTGGTTGGGATACTTGATGGCTTTGAAGGAATATTTAAAAATGAAACTCGCGTTTTAAATTCTAAAGACTTAAACGGCCTTCATGCCAGAGCAGGAACTTTTATTGGCACCTCAAACAAAAGTGGTATACGCGGTAAAGAAAAAGAATTTTTACAAGCATACAATAAACTCAATCTCGACGGCCTTGTTGTTGCCGGTGGTGATGGTACTTTTTCTGCACTCACGCCGTTTAATAAAGAAATTCCTCTTATTGGGGTTCCAAAAACAATTGATAATGACTTAAATGGAACAGATATTACCTTTGGTTACGACACTGCTTGCTCGGTTGTATCTGAAGCTGTTGATGCCTTAAGAGCCACTGCTGATGCTCACAAACGAGTTATATTTGTGGAGGTTATGGGAAGAACGGCTGGCTGGATTGCACTTGGTGGTGGCTTAGCAGCTTATGCAGATGTCATTTTAATTCCAGAAAGGCCTTATGATAAAAGTGACTTACTTAAATTTATAGCCAGTAAAAAACAAACTTATCGAGGTTTAATTTGTGTTGTTTCTGAAGGTGCATTTGCCCAAGGTGGTGAACCAGAAGTGGCATTTACTGTGGAAGGCTCACCACAAAAAGAACGCTATGGTGGAATTGCAGAAAGATTATCTAAATGGGTTATGACCGAAGCCAATTGGGAAAGCCGCCATGTTGTTTTAGGGCACCTGCAAAGAAGTAAAGCACCGACAACAACTGATCGTTTTTTAACTCTAGCTATGGGTGTACAAGTGGGTGAAATGATCGAAGAAAATGATTGGGGCAAAGCGGCTGTTTATAAAAGTGGTCGCGTCACTCGAGCCCCACTCAGTGAGCTTATGAAACCTGCCCGCTTAATACCAGAAAAGCATCACTGGGTTGGTTTTGCCAAACATTTGGGAATTTTTATTTAACGGGTGTATGGTTACTGGCATGTATACCATTATAGATTCATAATCTTAATACTTGCCTTGTACTCAAACGGTATTGAGCAGCAGAGCTCAGCTTTGATAAGCTTTACACTCACTAAACTCCGTGTGAAATTAGTATTATGGGTATGAGTCTTAAAACAATAAAACTCATTTTATGTCGCTTTGTCATCCTGAGGTGAAACCGAAGGGCCTAGGTACTGCATAGATCCTTCGGTTTCACCTCAGGATGACAGATTAGCTAAGCAACATTAAAAATCCGTTATGTCTAAAAGTTTTTCAGTTTTACTACTAACATACTCTTGCAAATTTAATTTTAATTTCTAAGGTATTAATTTAATTTATTATTTTTTTAAACTTAAAAAATGTCTCATTTTAATGTCTCAGCCTGATACAAAAGGCAAACTTTTTAGGTTTTTTACCCCTTTACCGATATATAATCTAGATATGAGATTAATTTTAGTACTTAGCTTGTCCGTTTTATTTTCTTTAACTGTTTATCAACCTGTATTTGGTCAGACATATGATAGTTATTGTGCGTCCAACCCTAACGACCCTAGGTGCGGTGGAGAGGAGCTAGAAGAGTCACCAGAAGATCATGAACGAACAGTTTACGAACATTTAGCTGATGATAATATAGTCGCCCCTGAAGACAACGATGTTGTTCACCATCGTGAAGATACGGTACCACAAGTTTCTATTGAAGAAGTTTCTACTACAGAAGTGACTCCGGAAGAAGAACCTGAAAAACCCGAGCCAGTTGAAAGAGTTATGACCACTCGAGAGCAACAAGCTTGTTTATCTGGCCATTCAAGCTGCCCGACAACAAATGGTAAACCAGAATCCCAATCCCAAATATATCAATATGGTAGCCCATCACAAGGGATGTCAAAAGCAATTGAGGATCAATATGCTGCTAATATTAAAGAGTTTGATAAAATTTATGGCGCTTGTGTTGAGGACACTGCTCCTCAAGCCAGAGAATGTTGTAAGCCTGACCTTGTAAACAGCTCTTGTGAAGCTCCAAATATGAAAATGATCGTGCAAAATTCTACTCAAATTGCCCAACAAATGCGAATGATTGCCTCACTCACATCTACCTCTGCAATCTGTAAGGTCACTAAACAAACTTACCACTTATCAAACGCATTAACTATAGCCGCAACCGGTATGTGTATAAAAGCAGCTGCCAGTTGTAACCAAGCATGTCAGCTGCCTGACTTTGATTGCATCGATATGCATGGAGCTCATAAGCAAGACAAAGAGGACCTTGAGCTTTGTAAAGAAAAAATGGCTGAAATTAAATCTAACAGTACATCTTGTAAGTGGCTTCACGCTGGCAATACAGTCAACACATTAATGACGGTCAAAATTGCACGACTACAAAAAAAAACCGGTGATGTTTGTAATAACGTGACTGATGTTGTCGCAGAAACGGAAGCACCTGATTGCTCTGACCCTGATGTATTTGCCATAACCCCTGAGTGTAATATTCAAAATATTTGTAATGGTCCAGAGGCCGTTAATAATCCACTTTGCCCAAATGTTGGAAGCAATACTGGTAATGATGATTCCGATGCTTTTACCTTACCAAGCGACGGGGATCCTAATCCAACAGCAAAAATTCCCGGCGATGGTAAGAATGCATTTCCAGGTGTTGGTG
>CALJPJ010000233.1 GCA_937980625.1 uncultured Bdellovibrionales bacterium | reverse complement strand
AGAAGGGTCATTAACTTTAATCTTTGGTTCAAAATTACAATGCTCCGTACTGTAAAACTCTTCAGGCTTTTTAAACTCATCGTATATTGTTACTCCTAAATTTTGGAATGGGTACTTGAGCCATTTAGATGCACATTCCTTATAAACTTGCATATAAAACTTATGACCGGCCAATACTTCAGGGCTTATATTAGCTAAATGAATCAAAACATCTTTATTTAAAAATGGTTTTTGTGTAAATAAACGACAATGTTTAACAGGAGTTTTCCACACATTATGTGGATAATAAAATTCTGACATCACTGTTTTAAAAAACAAACGCATAAAATATGCTTGCTTAATGGGTTTATTTTTAATCATAAAATAAGGCTCTAATATATCATTATACTTTTGAGCTAACTTTATAATATTATCTGATAAGGGCTTACCAATAAGACAGTCACTACCGATAACATGATCTAAATAGCCCCCGCCTAAAAACTCCCCTCCAAACATGCCACTCACTGACTTAGGGTAATTTTCAAGAAAACGACCAATAAACTTCTGCTCTACATTAGGTAAATTTAATAGTTCAAAAGTTTCAGTCATCGGTTTCTTGTGGTCCAATAAAAAACCTTTTAAACTTAAGTCGGAAACTATATTTTTAAAAATACAACTATCAAAATAAATATCTTTTCTGTGAAGCGTATTATCAGCCCAAAACAAATGATCTTTTTTGTCTTCAATAGTACTTACAATCAAGCGAGTGTCGCAACCTCCAGTTAAAACATAAGTTCGGCCTGTTACTTTTTTGTTAATTGATTTTTTAAATAAATTATAAAAGTCTTTTGTGGACGGGTTTGTATCAAAGTTTGGTTGAAAAATTTGGCTAAGATTAAAAGTTTCTTTTTCTTCTATTTTTTTAGCTTCAAGAGAGTAATTATAGACTTTAGCAGGATCAGAGCTAAACACACCTTCAAATACTTCCATTTCAGGTGGTAACCATCCTAAGTTAAAAAATATCTCACTAGCTTTTTCAGTCATTTTTCTATTTTTATTAATAAGCCTAATATCGTTTGATAAACAAAGCATGCCGGCATCTTCATAAAAATATAAGTTAATTCTTGAGAAAAAATGGTTTGCCCAATGCAATTTCTTACTTTTTTTATTGTAAATAACAAAGGCGTCTAATTTGTGCTCATTCATTTGCTGAACACACTGAGTTAAATTTATTGGAAAAACTTCACATTTATGTTTCCAAGCAAAGACTATTAAGTCGGATGTCTCTATGCTCTCGGCTTCATTAACTCCTAGAAATGAAATTGCATCTAATTGCTTGTCTAAACTTAGAAAGTGCTTAACTCCTCTTTCTACATTAAATAATTTATTATAAGAATTAACTTCTGTAGCTATTTTATCTATGCCTAAATCATTTTTTGTCTTTAAAATAAAAAGTGAATCAAGATTTTTTTCTATTTTTAAATAACTAAAATCAACCAAAATGGCCCCCCAGTAAACATAACTGTAGGCATTATAGCTACTAAACTTTAGTTTCCAAGCTTATCATTTAATTTTTTCATTTACGTCACTTTGCTCCATTCTTAGGGGTAATTTTTGACACCACAAGATCATACAATTTATAAATATCTTTTACCCCTCGAATCACTGGCTCTTTCTGATTAACAAAGCAAGACTGACGACGAAAATCATTATCTTCAAATTGAAGGTCACTACAACTTAATCGATCTGCTGTACTATGGGTCAACAAAGTCATTGGCTCAGTGCTTTTATTTAAATAAATTATTAGTTTATATAAAAAATTTTTGGAAACATCTTCAAAAAAGTAAACTAACTGCGCTGGTGGATTATCTTTACTAGAGGCGCTTAAATAATCATTAAAAAAAATACTTCGATTCTCAAAATCAATAATACTTTTTTGACCAACAATCCAAGCTCCCCTAACATCAGAGTACTGTCTAATAGGGGTTAAATTGGTATTTTCGTATTTCGCTATTTTAGTTGTTTTTCTTACGCCTTGGCAACCTAAAACTAAAATAGAGAGCAAAAGCTGCTGAATTAACACCCAAATAAAATTATTTTTTGCATAGCAATTCATCATAACATAACCCTTTATAGGATATTTGGTTTAATTATAATATTATAGTTTAGATAATTTACCTATAAAAGGTTTTTTAGTATTTATGATAAAATTATTGTTTTCATTCATCTTAGGGAGTTCTTTGGCTTGTGCATCCACAAACTCTCAAGAACCTTTAAATGACCCTCCCACTGGCCCTCTTATTTATTTAAATCCGCCGCACAAAAAATTACTGTCAATTGAAAATAAAATAAATATTTTGGTTTGGAATGTATATAAATTCAACCTCCCAAATGCGTACTCTGACTTCCGTAAACTCGCAATCAAAAAAGACTTAATCTTGTTACAAGAAAATTATTTAACTGAAAAAACCGTTAAAGAGCATACCAGCAATAAGCCTCTAAATAAATTCCATCATATCATTGCTCCATTTGTTGTTTACAAAAATTATGAAACAGGTGTTTCAACAGCGACTAGATATAAGTATATGAACACTTACTCTTTAATCAGCCCTGTTTATGAGCCATTTGTACGAACAAGAAAAACCACCTCGTATACTTACTTTAAGGTCAAAGGCTTGGAATTACCCCTGCTAGTCATTAATGTTCATGGAATTAACTTTGTCAGATTAAAAACTTTCAAAAAACATATGGAGCAAATTTTTGCTGAAATAAAAAAGCATAATGGGCCCATTATCTTAGCTGGTGACTTTAATACTCACACACGAGGACGAACTAAATATTTTCTTGCCGAAGCTAAAAAATATGACATTGAATTACTCCATCCAGAAATTGATAATCGCTTTTTAAAGCTAGATCATATACTCGCCAGAGGACTCAAAGCTAATTTTGTGCGCCTCAGATACGATATAATTAGCTCTGACCACCTAGCCATAGAGGCCCAACTCTCCTTTAAATCAGGACTCTAAAACACAAAATAAATCACAAAATTTAGTTATTTTTTACTCTTTTATACCGATAAGAGTCTGATGGGTGTAAAAAAACGTAAATTTGAAGGTCGCTCTGAAAGGTACAATCTTAAGGCCTTTCACAACAAAATTATTAAATACAAAAGTGATCGCATTGGTCGGCATCAATCTACTGACTTTTTAGATATCTCAGCCACGGGTTTATCATTTGTATCTTCGCCTGAAGGAGTACCTGATGTAGGCAGTATAATCAGAATTACGTTTTCAATACCAGAATCTAAACCCATCACTATCAAAGCTCAAGTCATGAGAACAAAAAAGTATAACCGACCAGAATGGTATAAACGTTATTATGATGAGGATGACAAACAAATTGAAGAATACTTTGTGGCAGTTCACTTCATAAACATAAAAAAAATTAACCAAGAAGAACTCGAAGCTCACCTAGATCAGCTCATCAAATATGAAAAACAAGAACGTAAAGAGCAAAAAATTTCATACATTAAAAATGGTTTTTTAAAAAGTTATAAATGGATTTTTATTTCAGTGATATCTCTCATTGCTCTCGGTACCTCACTTAAAATTTACTTTGGTTAAACCATAAAAATAAACTCTCACCTATTTTATTAACCTATTACAATCCGTTGAACCTAAATATAATAGAGCTGATTATAGAGTTTCCACATTGACTTACCAAAAGATTATAGTCGGCTGAGAAAAAACTCATCGCCAACTGTTACAATTTGTAAATTCATAATCTAAAGGCTTTCACAAATGAGAGCCTTTTTTTAGATTTTTTAAAAAAACTAACCTGAAATTTAAAAGATAAAAAATTCTAGCTTCAACCCAATATTATTTTAAGTAGTATTTCAAAACCTCAGACAAACTTAAATTTATATTTGGAACTTTTAAATCTTTTTTTTGAGATAATTTTTTAAGATTCAAAAAGGATACTCTATCTATTTCTTTGCCACCAAACCGGCTCATATGTTCAGTTACCATTTGGATATCTATCCACTGCAAACCTAATTTTTGCAAAATCATTAGAGCAAATAAAAAACTGGCTTTTGAGGCATTTGGTTCATTAAAAAACATACTTTCACCGCTGAAAATACCATTAATAAAAACCCCATACATTCCCCCAATCAAATTACCGTTTTTTCTACATTCAAAACTATGAACAAAGCCAGCTTTATGAAAGTCTAGATAATGACTAATAATATGGTCATTAATCCAAGTTCCTCCCTGCCCTGGTCTATACTGTGAGGCACAATGTTTAATAACAGACTCAAAATCTTGGTTGGTGCTTAACTGCCAATTATTTTTTTTTAAACTCTTAATTAAGCTCCGAGAGATATGCAAGTCACTAAACTTTAGTATCCCCCGGAATTGCGGACAAAACCACAGCGTCGGCAAATCATCGTGAGGCCACGGGAAAATGCCGTTAGAATAGGCTTCTTTCAAGATTTCCACTGACATTTCATCACTCATTAAAGCTATGCCATCTGGGTCAATAATCGTAAATGGGTCAGGGAAAAATTTAAGCTTCACATTCAAAACTTTAACTAATACAAGGCTCCAGAGCTATGAAAAAATATGATCTTTGGTCATTTATATTGAAACCAAGCTAAAAAACTCAATAACTCCTCAACTAAATTCTTATAAAAACAGTGTATTTACCTAGACGTGACTACTAATTACATGCTAGAAACGCTCTATTCAAAAATAAGAATTGCTAGAGAGAGTATTGTTTTTTAAACTACTTTCTCAAGTTAAATTTTATAGACATAAAGGAATAAAAAAATGGCAAAATGGGATCACAATAAGGTTCGAAATATTGGTATATCTGCACATATTGACTCTGGAAAAACCACTCTTACAGAGAGGATGCTCTTTTACACTGGCCGAATTCACGCCATCCATGACGTTAGAGGAAAGGACGGAGTTGGAGCTAAAATGGACTCCATGGAGCTTGAAAGAGAGCGTGGGATTACAATCCA
>CALJPJ010000232.1 GCA_937980625.1 uncultured Bdellovibrionales bacterium | reverse complement strand
AGGATGAAAAACTTAAGAAGAAAATGTACCCATTCCATTTTAAACAAGAAATGGCTTTAAAAGCACCAGTAATAATAACATTTTGCTCAGATTTTTACCGAATGAAACGCTGGTTAAAAATATCAAATGCACCAGATAATTTTGATAATTTAATGAGTTTTATGATTGGCGCAATTGATGCAATATTAGCCTCACAAAATGCAGCCTTGGCTGCTGAATCACATGGACTTGGTATGTGCTATATGGGCACGACATTAGCTAGTTGCACTGAAATTGCAACTATTCTTGATTGTCCTAGTAATGTAGTTCCTGTCGTTGGCTTTGCAATGGGTTATCCAGATGAAAAGCCTAAGGAGAAAAAACGGCTGCCTGTGGATTGTATTATTCATAAAGATAAGTACCACCTTTACTCAGATGAAGATATTAAGCTTGCCTATTCAGAAAAAGAATTTACTGGTTGGGACCGTTATACTAAGTGTCCAAATTTAAAAAGTAAAATTAAAAAACTAAGCGTAAAAAACTTGGCTCAAATTTACACAAAAATAAAATACACCGAAGAGTCGCATATCAAGTACAGTAATAATATTTTACGCTGCTTAATAGAAAAAAACTTTATATAAGACTATAATGTAATGTTATTATGCTGATTAATATCTAGGTTTATTTCTGATAACAATAGTGAAAAATAATGATCTGACAATTTAATTAGATCGTCCTTTAGTAAAACAATATTTGTAGAGTGTTGTTTTTACACACGAACAATTAAGGCCAAGTTGAATAATATGCATATTTTACTTTTTTGTATGCATAGCGTAAATATAAAGCTGTGTGTTAAGTGCCTAAGAGCTTCCAACCCTTAGTTTTTTGTAATAGAACAAGACCTCAATTTAAAAAATTAAATTAACCTTTATAGAGGAGTTAGAGATGAAAACATTATTAGTTATTGCGAGCGTAGTTGTTATGGGTGGGTTATTTACTGGATGTTTAGAAAAAAAAGCTAAAAGCGTGGGTGATGCTGTTAATACGACTAAAGAAGCTGCGGGAAACATGATGGATAAAGCAGGTGATGCCGCTGCCGGAGCTGTTGACTCAGCAAAAGACGCTGCAGGAAATGCTATGGATAAAGCAGGTGAGGCTGCGGATTCAGCAAAAGATGCCGCTGCCGGAGCTGTTGACTCAGCAAAAGACGCTGCAGGAAGTGCTATGGATAAAGCAGGCGATGCTGCAGACAATATGAAAAAAGCTGTTGGTCAATAATTTAAATAATATTTAATTTTCAAAGTCCCGCAATTTAGATTTATTGCGGGATTTTTTTTATAATCAAGGGTAGTAATAATGAATCGTTGGCTAAGAGCAAGTGTTAAATTTGTTGGAATTCATTTGTTAATCTTTTTCATTTTTCGACTTTGCTTCTTTTTTTCATTCAGCCCCGGCTCTGAAAACTTAAATAGTGCAGAACTACTCAAGTCTTTTGTTTTAGGTTTTCGTTTTGATTTAAGATTAACCTTAATACTGCTGCTACCATTTTTTGTTATTTATTTAGTTTTTAAGAAAAAGAAGTCTTTAAAAAAACTTCTACTGAGTTTTTATTTTTTTGTATCATTTATCTGGTTATCTACTTTATTTTTAGATATTGGACATTTCTCCTACTTGAGTACTCGTATCAACGGTACTGTCCTCCAGTTTTTTGCAAACCCATCCATTGCTCTTGGTATGATGTTTGACTCTTATCCTATGTTTTGGATTTTGCTAGGTTTCGCTTTAGTTTGGTTTGCCTATTATTTAACGTTAAAAAAAGTAATCTTTAGTTTCAATGATTCTACTAAGCTTACCCTTGGTAAAAATAAAACAAATCTTTCAATAATTCTGTTTGTTTTGTTTTTTATTTTGGGAGCTTATGGGAAAATTAGCTATTATCCTCTGCGCTGGAGTGAGTCATTCTTTTCTAAAAATTCATTTGTTAACTACTTGTCTTTAAATCCTGTTTTGTATTTTTTTGAAACTCTTCGTTTTAAAGATCAAACTTTTGATAAAGAAAAAGTTGACTTATATTTCCCGCAAATGAGTGAGTATTTAAATCAAAATGATAACAATAAAAGGTTTGCTAGAAATAGACCATATACAGGATCTAAAAAATATAATGTTATAATCATAGTTATGGAATCATTAGCTATGCATAAAACTAATTTAATGAATAATAAACTCGCTCCAACACCTTATTTACAATCTATAGCAAGTGAAAGTTATTCTTTTACTAATGCTTATACACCGACTGAAGGAACTGCTCGTGGTGTTTTTGGCTTACTCACTGGCTTGCCTGATGTTGGTAGAGTTAAAACTTCATCTCGAAACCCTTTTGTCATTGATCAAAAAATTATAATGGATCAGTTTTCAGGCTATGAAAAGTATTACTTTATTGGTGGAAGTGCCAATTGGGCTAATATAAGAGCTGTTTTTACAAACAATATTAGCCAACTTAATATATTTGAAGAGGGGAGTTATGACGTTCCTGACACTGATGTTTGGGGCCTCAGTGATTTAGATCTATTTATACAAACTAATAAAAT
>CALJPJ010000231.1 GCA_937980625.1 uncultured Bdellovibrionales bacterium | reverse complement strand
TACCTGGTGGATCAAGTGCTGCAACATCGGGCTTTAGTGAGACAGTGGACCCTGGCAGTGTGAGTGGAATTGCTTTATCTGATAAAGTGGCATTTAGAGTTAAAATTGTAAAAGGGCCTATTCCTAGTTTATCAAAAATGTATTGGCGAGGAGCTGTATTAAATAAGAATACAAAAGGGCTAAAGTGGAAGATAGCTAAAAAAAAATATAAAAAAAATATTGATAAAAATGAAGTTAAGTCAATTATAAATAATGTTGTTCAAAAAATATTGTTGCCACCAAGATTTAAAGATTGGTTATTTACTTTGGATTCACCCTATGAAGTTAAATCAGTAAAAGATAAATCTCTTGAAATAATTCATCAAGATAATATTGGTTATTACTTAAGATATAGAGCTAAAACACATAATATATTTAATGTTTCTTCGAGTCCAAATAGCCCAAAAACTAAATTAACAATTGACCAGATTAGTAATAATACAAGGGGGGCTGAGAGTTTAACGCCAAAAGTGGCGAGTTTGTTAAGACGTCTGCAGGCAAATACTACAAATGTAGAGCAGCTTGCTTATAATATATTAGAATATTTTTCTAAAAATTATGCCTATACATTAAACCCTCCAGAGTTGGGAGGTAACCAATTAGAAAGTTTTTTATTAAATAGTAATGAAGGTTTTTGTGAACATTTTGCTGCTAGTTTTGCAGTTCTTATTCGAGCGGGAGGCTACCCTGCTCGGCTAGTGGCTGGCTTTCAAGGTGGTGAAGTCAATAAATACGATGGTATGATAACTGTAAAAGATAGAGATGCTCATGCCTGGGCAGAAGTTTGGTCTGAGTCATCTCAGAGCTGGTTGCGTTATGACCCAACTCAAGTTGTTGCTCCTCTTCGCATATCATTGGGAGGGCAGGCTTATCATGAAATGATAAATGATATTTTAAACTCTGATCAGCAAGATCAAAACTATTGGCTGGAACAACGTTCAGAGGCAAACTTATTATGGCTCAATCAGTTAGACCAAATTTTGGTGACGCTTTCTACTCGCTGGACTCAGTTCTTAATTGATTATGATAGAAGTAAACAAATTAAATTATTTGAAAGATTAGGTGTTAAAAAAATATCCCCATATCTTTTGATTTTTATATCTTTGATCGTATTTTTGGTTTTTTATTTTTGGGTTAAATCTAATGTTTTTAAGCGTAAAAAAATTAGTGGTATCGATAAGTTTTTAAATAATATTTATTTTTCGTTAGAAAAGTATGAGATAAGTAAAAAGTGGAATGAAAGTCCTGAAACATACTTTAATCGTGTTAGTGAAAAATATCCTGATATTAAAAAAGAAGTATTAGTTTTAAAGAGTAAAGTTTTAATATATAAATATTCAAGTTATGTTTATAGCAAGCAGGAATTAAATCAAATTAAGTTAGATTTTAAGAGAATAAAAAATAATCTAAGATCTTAAAACATTATCTACGAATTGCTTTTAACATTCGAATAGCATTGCCTGCCCCCATACGTGGTTTTGGCATTGGCATTAGCATGCTGGAAGTCGACTTTAAGTCATCTAAAATATACATAGAGCATCTGTAATTGCTATTAGAACCGTGACGTAATAAGTAAGAACAGGAGATTCCTTTTGCGTATAGATAGCCGAAGCCAAGTGGGCTTTCAAATAAAACCATATGCTCATCTTGTTCATACTCAGGCAAAGTTATGTGGTACTCAAGCAATTGGACTAATAAGTGTTCAGCTGGTTTATTACTAATATGAACGTACATTGCGGGTTTGTTGAAGTGAGTTTTACATGGGTCAGAGTGAGTGTTAGGGTAAACACCAATGTTAGAGTTCGGGTAATCCAATGAGATAGGCGTTTTGGCATTATGAGGGTAAAACTTGAGCTTGTTAACTAATTTACCATTTTTATGTTTAACAAACTCAACAAGTCCACCAGTTTTAATTCCGCAACTTTCATATTCGCTGCTACCTTGGTTTTCAGAAGTGTTAATAACACTGAAAGCAGGTTTCGATAATCCAAGTACAATTAAAAAAAATGTAAGTTTAAAAATTAATTTGGTGGTCTTGTTTGTTTTCATTTTTTATCTCATTATTTTTTAAGTAGTCTAATAGTTTCCTCTCCATACCCTTGTAAATCAAAAACAACTAAACGTAAAGCCTCTAGGTTTAATTGGTTTAAAGGGAAGTTTGTTACGAGCCTAAGTTTTTTATTAGAGGCTGTAGGCGATATAGGAACTAAATCATAGGCTAAGGTTCTTCTATTAGTGTTAATTGGTGCTACTTGCATTGAATAGGTTGTAAAATTTACTACTCTCTTAGTGCAACCAAGAATTTGACCGAGCTCACCAATGTCACATTTATTGGGGTCAGATTGTACAATGACTTTATTTTCAGCTGTAAAGCTTAACGTGTAACGAACTTTATCAGTTACATAGTCAGAGCCCCACTGAGTTCCTTCTAAGCCTTGTGATGCTAATGCATTAGTTGCCAAAGCCATGATTATTGTAATTATTAATGTTTTCATTATTTTCTCCAACTCCTTTTTAAGTGTATGCGACTATCGCTTACCCTTTGCCTTAAAATTACTACTAATTTTAGTTGAAAAATAAATCAAATAAATTACAATAAAAACAAGTATATAACGTACTCAGTGAGTACGAATTTGAGTACGACTAGGAAAAGGAAGGTCTTGTTGCAAAGTAAAAGTGAAGTTTTACTGACTAATGAAAAACTGGGTAAAACAATAAAAGTACTATATAAATTAGAAAAATCTGAGCAGCCCTATTTCTCAGTTCAGTATATGTGCCTTAAAGCAAAAATACCTTCAAAGGGTCATCTGTCAGATGTAATGGGAGAGCGTCGGACACTTAAGCTTGAGTATGCAAAGCCATTAAGTAAAGTTTTTAATCTGGATTCAGAGCAAGCAAAAATATTTGTGAGTATGGCAAAGTATGAAAAAGCGAGAACTTTATCAGACAAAAAAAAGTACTACACACAATTACAAGTGGCTAAAAAAAGACTAAAAAGTTTAGAAACATCTTATCAAGAAGTTCAAGGCGTACCGTTTGATTTTTCAAGAGTATTTTGCTCACTAGGAATTATAAAAAAACCAGTAACTGCAAAAAAAATTTCTCATGCACTAGAAATGGATATCACAGCTGTTTTAAGCTATTTAAAACAGTTAACTGAAAGGGGCTTTTTAATAGAATCTGAAGGTTGTTATGCTTTGTCGGCAAATGAAGTTCACTTTAGCAAGGGGGAGTTTGTTGACATGATTCAATCTTATTTACAAGCTTCACAGTTAAATATTAATAAATGGATCGATTCAAAAGATAGTATATTTGAATCTTCAACAATCAGTGTAACTCAAAGAGCTTATAAAGAGTTACTGCCTAAGTTTAAAGAATTTGTTATGGACACCATGAGTAACTTAGAAACAGAAGAGGGGGATAGCCTTGTCCACTTTAATGTTCAGGTTTATCCAGACCGTTAAGTTAGAAGTTACTAATGGTTTATTCGGTTGTCTGAATTTTTATATATTTAGGTGAATGATCAATAGTTCATAGGTGTATATTTTCATAAAAAGATTTTAATATGACGAGGAGGACGAAAAAGGTGCTTAAGTTGAGTTATGAGTATTTAAAACTACATATTTTTAAGTATGTAGTGATTCGGTGAAATAATATTATCAGGGTCAAGTGAGCTTTTTAACTTTGAACTTAGTTGCGGGTGAGGGAGTATGCTGTGGCTGTGCTTCATGAGGTCTGGGTTCATTCGGTATGGGTATGAGCCGCGACTGACGAACTCTTCATTGAGTTTTACAAATAGTTGATGTATTTCAGTAGTATCTACTTGAGATGGATCAAAGTGAAAACTAATAACAGCTTCTAGTACACTAGATGTTAAAGTGTTAAGTGTAGCTCCAATAGTAAGATTATGCTTTTTAGCAAAAGCTCTAAAGCCTTCTATGAGTTTGTTAGCTCCCTCTTTGTTCATAGTCGTTATTGGCACACAAAATAAAGTGCCATAGGGAGTACTGTTGGTATCAATATCACCAGACTCGAGGTATTTAATGCTTTGATTATTGTCTAGACTCCAGTAAAGCATTTTTACTGCCTCACTCGTTGCTCTGCCTGCAACTAAACCTCTCAGGCAATGGGTAACCTCTAAAAAGTTAACCATGGGCTTAAATGGTCCCCAATTTAAATATTTTGTAAATTTACTAATTTTTTCTTCATCAAAAAATTGAACTTTGCCAAATTGGGAAAGTTCTTTATTAACTTCATATTTTTTGGCACTTACGACTTTTTTTGTACCTTGAATGTTACCTAAGCAAGACCAAATTGGTGAAGAAGTATTATTTAGTTTAAGTCGGTTAAAAAGATATTCCTTATCCTTAAAATTAAATTTTTTTGAGCTTGCTAATATTGGCTCAAGTGTACTTTTAATTCTGAGAGGGTCGCCAATATGAGTAATGCAACTGAGCACATCTAGTTGCATAAGTTTAGAAATGCTATCAACAAGCAAACCTACATTTTTTTCCTCTATATTTAGTTGAAAAGATAAAACTTTTTCTTGATGTTTGTTTAAACGAATGACCATTGAAAGAACAATGCCAAGGTTTGACTGTAAAAATAATCCTCTTAAGTCAGGTCCTAAGCCAAAGCCATAAAGGTCTTTAACATCACAGTTTTGAAACTCAGAAAACCCTGTTTTAATTATTTCACCATTAGGTAACAAAACCTCTAAAGACTCAATTTGCTCAGCACGTAGGGTATTGTAGGCAATACCTCTTTCAAGAGCATTTCCCATAACACTAGTTTCTGCACCAGAGCCAGTAACATCAATATAAAATGAACTTTCTTTTAGTAAGAGAAAGTTCATTAATTGCCCTTGGCTGACTCCCGGTTGAACTCTAACACGACCAAAATCTGGCTCGTAATCACTTATTGTTTGTAACTGAGATAAATCTAAAAGTATACAGTCAGAGCTAAAGGCGGTTTTCTCGCCAAAGGCCCAGTTATTACCACGAGAAAAGGGGTATAGCGAACAAGAATTTTCTTTAGCAACATGAAGAGCTTCTTGAACTTGAGTTACGGTGAAGGGAATTAACTTGCCAGCTGAAGCCTCATTATAGCGAGAAACTCCTATTGGTTCCTCTTCTAATATAAGCTGTTCGTCTTTCCAGTTTAAACTTTTTAATTTATTAGTAATTATTTTCAATCCCATAGACCATAAGTATATAGTTTGTTAAAACAAGTTGATATGAAAATTTTTAAAAATTACTTTTTTATTGACCCTTTTAGCGGCGAACAAATTAAAGTTAATGATCTAGATATTAATTTTCATATTTGTCGTATGGCCAAGTCAGAAATTAAGCATAAATTACAAGTTGGCTCGAGGTACACGATTCGTGTAGAAGTAGCAGATACAGTTATTCAGCCTTATATAGTTGATGCTCGTTGTAAATTAATTACTGTAGATGAGACCTACTATAATTTTGCATTATCAGTAGATACAAAAATGATTTTGCCTCCTTATGAGGGTTCAACAAACTGGTTGTTAAGTGACCAAAAACATCAAATTACTGCTACAGCTATTCACCCGTGGTTTGTTAGTGTTCCATTGCAGTTTCGCTTAGTTGATTATAATCACGATGAATTAACTTTTATCTATAATATGGATAGACGGCCTATTTTAACCTCTCATATGAATTTAGATTTAAAGCTGTCGATTCCAAATTCTGAGCATTTTATTTTACCCTCTAAAGTTATTGGTTTATACAAAAGTGAAGAAACTTACATAATAAAATTTAAAATTAATGAGCCTAATAATAATTTTTTAAAAGCATTAAGTTTGATAGTCTTAGAATCTGGCCCAACTAAAGTTTTTAAAAGATTTAAAGAGTCAGGATTGCCTGTACCATCTTTTAAGGATAATGCACTTTGCATTACAGCCTCTACTGATGAAGATTATGAAAGAGTTCTTAGCTTAAGGCTTGAGGCCTATAAAAACAAAAAAAATAGTAAAATTTCAGATAAGACAACAACAAAAGATGTTAGCGACATATATGATAATTACTCTAACATTTATATGGTGAAGTTAGGCCCTGAAATTATAGCTACTGGTCGTTCAGTTTATAATTTTGGAAATTATGAACAAAGTGAAATTAATCAATTGGGCTATGAAATTCCTACTTTTATAAAGCAAGGTAAGTTTTTTGAAGTTTCAAGACTGGCTACTCAGTATAAATTTAGAGGCAAGGATTTATTTTTTATTTTGCTTAGCTTCGCCTTTAGGAGCGGCTTTATTACTGGGCATCGTTATTTATTGGCCGATTGTGAGGACCACTTGCTTCCTCTATACTTGAAGTGGGGTGCCATATTACTACCTGAAAAAATTGTTCATAACTTAGAAAATATAAAGCTAAACGTTGTTTATTTTGATTTACACAAAACTGTAAAAAAATCTAAAATTATTTCTAAAATCCCCTACCTTTCCAAGAATTATCGCTCTTTAGCTGATGAAGTTTTGAAACTAAGCTATAGCCCTTTTTATAAATAGAATCGAATAAATTTTAGACATTTTTGAGTTATTTTAACTAATTTTCAATGTCCCACCACTAAAGAGCTATTTGTGGTATTTTGTTGATGAAAATAAAAACATAGAATTTTTATAGCTTATAAACAATTTTGCAAAGATATAACTATTAACACTTAATTCGATCAAGGACTATTATTATGAAGGCAATGACTTTTTTATTTTGTATACTTTCTTTAATTTCTATATCAACTTTTGCATATAGTGTAGTTGATGTACCTTTACTGGTAGCTCAAAAACCTATTTCTGATAATTATGGACAACCACTCACTCCTTATGAGACACGAATGATGTGTGTTGACTTTGCAAAAAAAGAAA
>CALJPJ010000230.1 GCA_937980625.1 uncultured Bdellovibrionales bacterium | reverse complement strand
ACTTATTAGAATAACTAGCAACATCGCAACTATGCCAGCCCTAAAACCTGCAAAGTATATGTCATTTCTTTTTTTACAACTATAGACACCTCTGGCTGCAGCTACCCCACTACCCAATGTTACAATCATTAAATTTAAATTAAAATCAACCATGAGTGACACAAAAACAGTAAACAAAATTGTAAATAACCAAACCAGCTCACCAGATGAGACTAATAAACCAGCCAACATAGGCGCCATAGCCAGTGGTGCTAAATACATTAATGATTCTGGTCCAATGTGATCGCTCATAAAACTATAAAATGAAGTTTCAGAAACAAAAATAAAGAGCTTTATTGTAAGTAATGATACTAATGTCACCGTCGAAAGTATTGTTAAATCTTTGGTCACAATATTAACTTTGTTAGCAGTAAACCTTTTAACAAATGATAAAAAAATTGTTGCTAAAATAAAGATTAAAATCGTTGTCAAAAATATTTTAAATAAGATAGTTTTGAATGAATTGAGTTTCTGAATTTCACTTAAGATTTTTAAATGACTCGACTGAATCAAGTCTCCTTTAGCAACAATTAGCTGATTTCTGTTAATTTTAATTTTTGCAACTCTAACTTGGCTAATAGCTTTAGTTCGCCTAAACTCTGTTTCACTGACATTAAAAATTAGATTAGGAACTATTAAAGAATAAGATATTTTTTTAATATTTTCAAAAAAACTGCTTGGTTTATTCTCAAATTTTAATTTTACAAAAGAAAAGAATTTCTTTTTGCGAATATCCAATAAAAGCTCAATATTGTATAGTGACTCTCCTTCTGATTCCATACCTTTGACTGTAATTGTATTTATGTTCTCAGTTTGCGAGCTGATTGCACCATCGTAAATCATTTTGTTTGACCAATTAGATAAGTTTTGTAAGATGGCCCTTTCAATATCTATAGAGAACTGACTTTCTACTAACCAAATAAATAACTCTAGTGAAATATCTGATCCCATTTTAGATTCAAAATGAGCCTTTAACTCATCTATGGGTTCATTTTCATTGTTTACTTTTTTATTTCTAAAAAACTCAAATGTGAATTTAGTCTTTTTAATTAATTTTTCATAAGCTTGCGGGTAATAGTCAAAAACAGGAGAAACATTATTAACAGCCTCTTGCTTTGACAAAAAAGTATTTTTTTCATCCACCATAGTAAAGCTAACAGGGGCTGTTATATCTGAACTTGCAATTTGGCCCAGACGATAACTATGAGTTGAGTTAATGCTCAGGTTTACTAATAAAGAGACAAAAATACTAAAAACAAATACTGAAAGTAGCCTTTTAACCCCAAGTTTAGACTCTAGATAAGAGAATAATTTACCAAAAAAAGTTTGATGAATACCCAAGGCATCAACCCATTTAAATAAATGGTCTGAGTAATCAAGGTATTTATCTCTATTTGGATTTTTATTTTTCATAATTTCACTAACTTATATTATCATCTAATATCATTTATTACTTGCAGAAAATTTCGGCAATAATTTCCTAGCTAGAAAGCCTTGTTAAATCAAGCTTTTAAAACACCTTATTTAAAAACTCAAATTTAAAGACAATTGTCTGGTAGCGAAGACGCATCACTCGGACTAGGTGCGTTGAGATATCAAAACCAACGGAATTACACCTACTCCAATTTGACTGGTCAAAATACCCCTGTTTATATGTACAAAGTCACAATTTTTATAACCAACTTGTATTTATAAATAACGATTTTTTTTTAAGGACTCTAAAATGAAACAAAAAGCGGTTGTATTATGCTATCCAGGTTCGATTATATATGAAGTAAGTACAGCTATTTCAATTTTGTCTGAAAATTTTAAAGTTCATTTTGCTGGTCCAACAAAAGAGTCAATCACTGATAGTTCTGGCTTGGTTTACAACTTAGATTCGTCATTCGAAGAGTTAAACTCATCTGAGTACAAGGTCGCAATCATACCCGGCGGAGATTTTCACAGTATATTAAGTAATAAACACATTGATTTTTTTCTTAAGGAATTTGTTCATAATCAAAATAATAAACTTGGTGCCATCTGTAATGGAGTTTGTGTGGCTGCAAAATCTGGAGTTTTAAATAATACAGATTGCACTCATACCGCCCACCCCAGCTGGGCCTCAAAAGAAGAGTTTAGAGAATTATTAGATTTAGCTGACCAAATATTTGCTGGTTCAAACTTTATAGATAAAAATATTGTGGTAGACAGGAATATTTTAACAGCAAAACCTTGGGCGCAAATTGACTTTGGAATCGAGTTGGGAATTATGAGTGGTGTTATCCCACCTAATCAAAGGCAGAAAGTGTATGACTACCAACATGGAAACTTTGGGAAGCCAGTATAACTAAGCCTTAGCCCAAGTTAAGTTCAATAATATTTAATATATATAACCCAAGATATAAATACTTTGTGTCTAAGCCATTAATATTATGATATTTCAAATTAAACCCTTGGGCAAAGTCATCATTTATGTTAATAAATTTTATGCCTATTCCACCTAAAGAATTAAAGAAATTTTCAAGCCTTGTTGAAGTTGTAAGCCACTTAAGAGGGCCAAATGGCTGTCCATGGGATAAAGAACAAAGTCATAAAAGCTTAACTCGCTATGCTGTTGAAGAGTGCTATGAATTTATTGAAGCAGTCAATAATGAAAACCTCGATGAAATGAAAGATGAACTTGGAGATATGCTCTTACAAGTTTTACTCCATTCTCAAATTGCCAGTGAAAATAAAAATTTTGACATAAACGATGTTATTGAGTCTATTAATAAAAAAATGATACGTCGACACCCACATGTTTTCGCTCATGACTCAGTAAAAGACTCAAAAGAAGTACTTGTTAATTGGGAAGAAATAAAAAAACTAGAAAAGAAAAATAAAATAGCTAAACCAGGCTTTGATATACCAACAGGCTTATCTCCTTTGCTACGTAGCTTGAAAATGGGAGAAAAAGCCAAGAAAAAAAATTTTGATTGGCAAAATATAACTGGCGTTATTAAAAAAGTTGAAGAGGAGTTAGCTGAAGTTAAAGAGGCTATCACTAGCGAAAACCAAGCACATATCAAAATAGAAATTGGTGATTTACTATTCTCAATTTGCCAATTATCCCGACACCTAAATATTAACCCTGAGCAAAGCCTTCAACTCACCAACAATAAGTTTGAACAACGTTTTAGCTTAATGAATGAGTTTATTCATAAAGATAACAAAAACTTAGAAAACTTAAGTGAGGCTGAAATGGATGGTTACTGGGAAAAGGC
Organism: uncultured Bdellovibrionales bacterium; assembly: GCA_937980625.1. GTDB lineage: Bacteria > Bdellovibrionota > Bdellovibrionia > Bdellovibrionales > UBA1609 > JAHDIR01. Next base: position 2,931 of record CALJPJ010000230.1, on the reverse strand, counting down.
TAAGCTTCAACTTAAAAAATAAAATGCTTAATCTCCTTAAAAACTATTGGTTTATTTTAATTACTTTTGGCTATATAGCTGCTCATCTCAGCAGCTTTTTTAACATTGAAAACTTAGAAATCCACTATCGCCTATTTATAATATTTTTGTTTACAATCACTAGCCTTGGCGGCTACCTACTTTATCTCACCCCCACCAGCTTTGCTGTGAGCTTACTAGTGATTATTTATATATTTTATATTATTAAATATTTAAAAAGGTAAAAAATAATTTTGGTAATAAAGCGTGATATGCCTCATATTTATTGGCTGACTCTTAGAACCCACACACAACAAAAGCCTAGCTGCTGTATTTTAATTATGACCTACTAATAAAGTACGGTATAATTAAGACTAACTTTTCAATTATACCAAAAGGCAATTATGAAATTTGTATTCGCTTTATTAGTTTTGATTTATTTACCGAGCTGTTCAAATATTGCAAAAAGGAGTCCAGCACAAACTCATTTGACAACTCTTTTAACTTCTCCAATAAATATCTTAATGGAACAGGCTAAAAGCAATGTTAAATATCAAATCACAGCTGAAAACAGCAGATGCCCTAAAAATATTACTCTCACACCAGCAGATCAAAATAATCATGAAGACTTATTTTATATTTACATGCAAGGTACAGACTCTTCTGGCGCACATATTAACTTCCCCTACGAAGGGGAAACCTTCCCAATACGACTCAACTTAGAGCCCAATAAAGTGCACAAGAAAAGGGGAACTCAGTACATACAAGGCCTTGCTTACTCTAGTCGAAGTCAGTTTGAATCAAATGACCTATTATCAATCACGTATACTTACAGAATATTATCTTTGATTCTCATTGATCACTCTTACTATAATATCAGCTTCAGTCGAAAAGATAAAAAAATAACTTATACTTTTAAATCTCGCGGTATTGAGGATACTATTTGCTCGTATAAAGAGAAATAACTGGGCTCTCCCCCACTCTAATTAGTGGATTTTATAACTTGCTGTCAGGCACTTATTAACCCGGCCGAAATTATATATACAAATTCGTTCAAGTTGATAGTGATTTTAAACAGAACGAGATAAGTAAAATACGAGGCTTATCAATAGGTAAGTTGAGTGTTTTATGTTTGAGACCTATTTAAAGGCCTTATTAAATTGAAGTGAAGTTGTCTATATAGTTTCGGCCGGGTTAATAACTATTAAAAACTTAGTCTGAAGTACAAACAGATGACTGCTTATATATAACACCTGGCAATCCATTTTGCTTACTCACAAATGTACTATCAAAAAGAATTGAACGCTCACTAGCTCTTGAAAGCTCAAAATAACTGTGCTGAGAGTTTCCTCTTAATTTATAATGATTTATATATTCAACATTAAACTTATCATTTTTACATTGAGCTCTAAGTTCAGTTTTCGTCTCAGGCGTTTCATCAAGAACATATGTTTTTCTGTCAGTTATAATTACCCGATTAAACATTTCATAAATCATTGTATGGTTATCGTCTTCGTACTGAACTATATTAATTGATTCAAGCTTACCACAACTGTAAGTACCAGCTAAATCAGGGCAACTATTTTTTGCATAAACTGAAAACGAACAAAGTAAACTCATTAATATTAATTGAAACTTGATAATCTTATCTCCTTAATAGCTTTTTGACACTTGTAAACTCACTCACTTTAAATAAAATTGATAGCCCGCCGTAAACCAACACTCCAGACCCTACTAAAATTGCCAACAGTGGTGCTTTTAAAAACAAACTCATCTCATCCATATTAACAAAATTATTCAAATAAAAAATAACTATACCCATTACTGCCGCCATAAATAAGCTCTTACAGAATGTTTTAAGTAGTGAGGTCACTGACATTTTGCCCACCAAAATATTACAACTTATTAAAACAAGTGTCATATTTATAAAGCCAGCAATTGTAGTAGATAATATCAACCCTCTTAAACCCATAGCTTCAACAAAATAAAAATGAGCCATTAATATATGAATAACTAAGCTAAGCACCGTAATCACAGCTGGTAACCAAGTATTTTTAATGGCATACAAGTTAGGTATTAAAACTTTATTTAAACTTGAAGCCAACAACAAGAAGCTATAAACCTGCAAAACAATCACTGTGTTATTAACCTCATTTAAACCAAAGTGATTTCTTTGAAACAAAGTTTGAATTATTGGCTTAGCCAAAACAAACATGCCAACACAGCAAGGCACTGCTATATAAATTAATATTCTTTGGTACTTTAAACTCTCAGCTAAAAACTCTTTAGTTTTCCCTGTGGACCATAAGCGCGAAAGAGTTGGCAGCAAAGCGCTACCAAGACTAATGGCAATGAGTGATTGTGGTAACTCCAATATGCGATCACCAAAATAAATAAATGAAACTGCTCCCTCCTGTAATTGACTTGCAAAATATACGTTCACCAAACTCAAATACTGAACAATGCCAAAACCGATAATACCAGGGAGTAAATTTTTAAGGACAGTTTTCAAACCTGCGGCTTTCAAGTTCCATTTTATTTTAGGAACTAATGACTTTTTAAATAAGTAAATAAGAACTAATAAAAACTGAAAAAAACCACCAACTAAAACTCCAACAGCGAGTAATTTACCTTGTAAAAAGTTAAACTGGTAGGACAACAAACCAAAAATAATAAATATAAAATTAAACAGAGTGGGCCCGAACGCCGGCACAAAAAATAATTTATGAGCATTAGCTATAGCCATTAAAAACGCATAACTTGTGACCATAAATAAATAACTAAATAAAATTTTAGCCAAAAAAATACTTAAATCGACTTTGCCTTCAATTTTAGTAAAACCATCTCCTTGAATTATTAAAGGAAATATATCGTCCATAAATATTACAGCTAAACAACAAATGATTGATGCCA
>CALJPJ010000229.1 GCA_937980625.1 uncultured Bdellovibrionales bacterium | reverse complement strand
GATGTTGATTTAGATGAAAATGATGTTTGTTCTGATATTAACTCAGCCATCGAAGGTGTTCCAGATGGCGATTTTGAAGCCATAGGCTTAGCACTAGTTGGCTTACTTGAAACCTAACTACAACCATAACCAACACCAACTCTAGTCAGTCACTTAAAAATCTATGCTAAACTCTGCAATATAGCGACGATCTTCGCGGCGGTCGTCTTTAGTTCCCACTTCTTCCCCCCAAGTTGATAAATCAAGTTGAAACCAACCTAGTTTTCCGCCAAAACCAGCCGTTAAATACCCCTGGTTAAGCCCTATACTCCAATGCCCTTGCCACCATTTATACATCTCCCAATGAAACTCTACCCCGGCATGGTGTGACTTATTAAATGTCCAATTTTCATGCCCCATGTCTCTAATATCTAGAGCAAATCTAGTATTGAAAACCCAAAAGGAAGGAAGTTGCCAGCTGGATCCCAAGTCAACCCTGCGCCCTAATTTTACGGGCTCATCGGAGTCATTATCAGAAATCAAACCCAACTGAATTGGATAGCCATAATCTAAAATATTTTTAATACTTAAAGCAAATGTTGGTTCCGTGTAGCGCAAAAACGAACTTTGACTAATTTTAGGAGTCCAAAGTAAACCAATATCTATATCAAAAGTTAAGCCTTCGTAAGAGTCTTTTTTCAAATCAAAAAAATCATCTCGTTGTGCAAGGTCAGTGCTATTAACAACCTCTACAACACTAGCACGGTTTACTGCCTTTAATGTTGCTCCATAGGAAATCCAATGATCAGCACCAAACCAATCGACATCATTTGCATAAGACACAGCTAGTGTTGTATCTAAATGCCCATCTAATTTTAGCTCATACCCGGTCACTTCATTAATTTGTGTATTCACTTGAAAGTTCAGGGGGATAAATGCTACTCCCCAATTTTTTTTAGTCCAAATTGCAGAGGGACCAATAAGCCTAGCATGATAAAATTCCCCTCCATATTTATCTAATAAATCAGTTACGGCCGTGTTTTTTTGCGTGTCGGAAACATCTAAAGCCTCATTGGCATCATCAACAAAGTCTAAAATGTCTAAGTCTAATGTCGGTGATATAAAAAGCCTTACTTTCCAGTTTTCGTTACGTGCTAAAGCTGCTGGGTTGTAAAAAATTGCATTATGATCATCAGTTGCAGCTGTATATGCATTACCCATTCCTAGTGCTCTTGCTCCCACAAATGGTTGATTTAAGCCAAAGTCAGCAATTCCTTTAACTGCAAATACTGGTAATGATGTGAATAGAAAAACAAATGAAATTATAAGTCTCATAATGTATATCTCCGCTGAATAATTTATTCTAACACTTAGTCATAGTATTAATAATCACAAGAGCATAACTTGTTAATCAAGACCAAACTTTGGCAAAAAAGCCTTCGAAACATTCAGTCACGTGAAGACATACTCTGAACTTATTTATAATTTAAGTGATAAAATTTTACATCATAAAAAGAACTTACGTTGGTTTCACATCCTAATACTAGACCTTACAAATGTACAAAGATACACACCTACTCTTAAAAAAAGCTCATTGAGATACTTTTTAATACGCACTAGACAAAAGTCATACTTTTTGAGGTGGTAATTTCTTAGGCTCTCTAATAAAAGGTTTAAAACGTCTATGAACCCACATCCATTGATCTGGATGCTCTCGCACAAACTCCTCCAACTTATCTTGATAAGCTTGAGTCATGTACGCAATTGTTGCGTCCTTACTTTCTTTTTCAATAAATGGAATTTCTGGAAAAAAATGAATTTCAGTTATACCTAATTTTGTTCTGCGAGTATAAATAGGTACAACTGGTGAGCTCGCTCTTTGTGCCATCACAGCTAAACCCATTGCACTTCCAGTAGGGTGGCCAAAAAAAGTAGTTTCCACACCGATGGGGGGCCCCATGAACTGATCCATAACAAAAATTACTGTTTTTTTAGCTTTCAAAGACTTTAAAATATCATATGAACTTCTTCTTGGTTTTATAAAGGTCATACCAAAACGTTTACGCATATTAAACCAAACATCATTTAACCATTTCACTTTAAATTCTTTAGAAATTAAAACTAATGGATTTCCCATCATAGCAAAACCAGCACAAGCGTAGTCACCATTCCCTAAATGTAAAGTTAATAAACAAACCCCTTTTCCTTTTTCACGAGCTCTAATTAAATGCTCTTCACCATAAACTTTAAACTCACTTAAATGTGATTTATTTAAAAAGCGCATACACATAAATTCAACATAGGTCATACCAAGATTTACACATGATGCTCTAGCAATTTGAGTTTTTTGTTTTTTAGATTTATCAGGAAAGGCCTTGTCCAAATTCTGGAAAATTATTTTTCTTCGAATTCTTAAAATATCAAACCACAAAACACCAATACAGAACCCAACAAAATAACGTCCTTTATAAGGTAATATATAAACCAAATAAAAAATGGCTTTTATAAATTTTCTAATTAAGTACTTTAAAAAGTGCATTTGTATAACTCTCTTGACCTTTAATTAAATTAACACTTATAGATACTACTTTTAATTTATCTTTTAAAATAGCAAATTCTTTTAATTTAACCAAATCTTTTTCCGTGGTTAATATCCAGTCACACTTATTATAGTTTAACTCTTGAATAATATTTTTAGCATCTTTTAAAGAGTAATTATGATGATCATTGTAATCTATAGACTGAACAACATTAAATTTTTTACAATTTTCTACTGTTTGCAAAAAAACTTTTGGCTT
>CALJPJ010000228.1 GCA_937980625.1 uncultured Bdellovibrionales bacterium | reverse complement strand
CTCTCAATTAAACCACCATTAGGAACGCGACCGACAGTTTCTATAATATTTTTTACATTTGCACCAATAACAACTGTACCTTGAGCTACAGCATAAACTTTTTGGTCTGCACCACGCAAAGGAGCTTGCACCAAAGTACCGCCTTTTAAGCTTTTAGCTCCTCCAATTGCATTAACTACAATATCAATTTTATTACCTGACTTGGCAAATGCAGGTAAGTCGGCTGTTAAAATAACAGCTGCAACATTTTTACTTTCCATTTGATCAATACCAGTTAAATCTACACCAAGTTTATTTAACATTCTTTTAATTGAATTTTGAGTGTACTTTGTTGAGCCATCGCCAGTGCCATTAAGGCCAACAATTAAACCATACCCAACCAACTGGTTACTGCGCACACCTCTTATATTAGCTATATCTTTAATTCTAGCTGCAGATGAGTCTACGGAAATAAGTATTAATGCAATTAAAAAATAAATATACTTACAATACTTTACCATAGCTCGTTTCCTTTCCTCAATGTGCTTACAATATCAAAGTTTGCTTCAATTAAATTTGATGAATTGACACTCTCACCAACAATATCTTCTGCTCTTGCCACACCGGTAATTATAACTCGATACTCTTTGTCACCGATTAAAAAACCTTTACTGCCTTCCACTCTATAATTACCATTGAACATTCTTTCTTTAATTCTTGTTGCTACTTTTTTAATATCAAACTTAAAATCTTCAAGTTCACTTTTCTCTTCCTCTTTTTTCTCTTCTTCTTTAGGGGTACTAGCAGGGTTTCTTCCTTCACTCTCTTTATCTTCCCTCTCTTTCATCATTGCAAGTCGTCGCTCTTCTTGTTTTCTTTCAAATTCAAGTCGCCTTTGCTCTAACCTTTTAAGCAAAAATGCAATTGTTTCTACTTTTTGTTCCAACTCTTTTTTAGGTTCACCATCAATATCTACATTTACCAAGTCACCAATCATTCTTAAGTTATTTTGTGCAAACAAATAACTTCCCTGCCCTTGCATAACCCATAACGAACCTGCTTCTTGCTGTAGCTTAGCATCTCTACTTAAACTATCCTTAGTCGTTCTTTTATAAACCCTAGCAGGCGTATTAATATAGTTCGGTGTAGACGAATATTTTTTTTCAGGCTCTGGCATAGGATTAGCATAAGTCGGCTCCTCAGGCACCTGCTTTGAAGCACAGGAGCAAACTAAAATTGCTATTAAAATTATAAAAATTTTATTAATAAGCTGATTCATTTTACAAGCACCTCACCAGTTTTTAGTACTGTCCCAGAAATTCTTTTTTTACTTTTAATATTTTTCACCCAAACTGAGTGACCAATTTTTCCTATAGAGTCAGCAATTGCAGTCGTTGCAACCTGTAGATCACCCTCATCAAATATTAGTTTTACTAGTTCACCACGATTGAAAATAACTTTTTCTGACAAATTAGCTCTTTTAATAACATCTCCAGCCATTAAATACTTATTTGTTATTTTATTTTCTAAATCACTGATGTCTGTTATAGCCCCTGATATCTTTTCTATGTTCTTATATTGAATACCAACTTGCTCTGCTGAAATAAACTCACCCTTTCCAATATTTCGATTAACTACAGCTGTAGGTTTGTGCGTATGAGACTGACCATGAACCCACAAAGTTGCTGGACTTTTAGAGTTTGAAAAAATAATTTGAGCTGAAAAACTTCCTTTTGGAAGGCTTGAGCTCGGTTTAATATACCAGGAATTATTTTTATGTTCTGAGGTAATTTCCGGTAAGATTACACTACCAACAATAAACTTACATGTTATGCATTTTTTCTTCCAACTTCTTTTGAGTGTCTCAATAGCAACTCGGGTGTTTAGCGAGTATCCTGTGTGACTCACCTCAATTAATTGTGGAACAGTAAAGTTTATATTGCTAAGCTCTTTATACTCTTTTTTTATTTCTTTTAGTTTTTCAACAATTTCTTGACGGCTAAAACTTATATTTTCATTTTTTTTAATTTTTGTAAAAATTATTTTATCAAAAATATCCAAAGAAATGAGCAAAGGTCTCGTATTATCAATTAAATCAAGTAAAGTAACTATATGCTCCCCTTGACCACCATATACAATATTTTTGTTAAAGTTAACATTTTGTGAAAATGAAATGCTACTAGAAAATAAAATAAAAATTATACTTAATAATTTAATCAAGTTATCTTAGTCCATTCACATACTGCAACATTTGATCAGAAGCTTGAATCACTTTTGAATTTGACTCATAGGCTCTTTGCGCAGTGATCATGTTTACCATTTCATCAACAATATTTACATTACTCTGTTCTAGTTGCCCCTGGGCAATCATTCCCATTTGGTTTTGTCCTGGGGTACCAACTTGTGGTTGTCCACTAGTTCTTGTTGGCATGAACAAATTTTTACCAATACTTTTTAACCCCGCCGGATTAACAAATGTTGCGAGCTCTAATTGCCCAATTGTTTCTACTTCTTGGTCGTAACCTTGCTTAACTCTTACTGTACCATTACCATCAAACTCAATTAAGGTGGTGTTATTGGGTACTGAAATTCCAGGCATTAAAATATGACCATTACTATCTTTAACAACTCCATCACCATCTTTTTTAAAAGAACCATCTCTAGTATAGCCAATTTCTCCATTTGGAAGTTGAACCATAAAAAAACCTTTACCGTTTATTTCTAAATCAAAAGGCGCTTGTGTGAGCTTTGTCGAACCTTGCATATAATCTCGAGCGATAGCACTTGTTTTCACTCCTAAACCCACTTGCACACCAGTTGGTGACCTAGACAAATTTCCCGTCACTGCACCGGGTTCTTTGTGTGTCTGATATATTAAATCCTCAAACTCAGCCCTTGATTTTTTAAAACCTGTTGTTGATACATTAGCCATATTATGTGCTATTGTATCCATATTCGTTTGCTGAGCTTTCATTCCTGTAGCAGCAGTATTTAATGATTTAATCATTTATAACTCCCCTATTAAACTTTTGGTACATCGTTAACTAGTTTTCCGTTTATCTGATCGAAAGCCTTAATAATGTCTTGAGTACTTTCAAACACACGTGTCGCAGAAATCATATTGGTCATTTCATCGACAATATTTACATTTGATCTTTCAATATAACCTTGATGTGTCTCGGTTGAAGTAGCACGAGCGAGCTTTGGGTCCATATCTTTTTTAATTCGATATAAACTTGACCCCTCTTTAGCTAGAGCATCAAAATCACCAGCTTCGAACATTGATATTTTACCGCGTGCTTCACCTGCTGAAAATACTTCACCCATATAAGATATTGTCACTCGTTGATCATCAATTTTAATTCTTCGTTCTTCTGGAGGCAATGCTTCTTCATCTTGTGCTTGTAAAATATAATGCCCTTCTTTGGTTACTAGATAACCATCAACATCTCTTTTTAAAGCGCCATTTCGAGAGTACCTAACTCCAGCAGAAGTTAAAACTTCAATTAAACCTTTACCTTCAAGGCCTATATCTAATGGGTTATTTGTATGCTGTAATGACCCTTGCTCTAAGTTTGTATAGGTTCCGTTAGCGTCAACATAACTTCTATCATAGGCTCTTATATCATAAAAACTTTCTTCACTAGCTGGAAACTGGTGAAACTGTATTGAATCATCGTTTTTTTCCAAATCAGTGAGGTACTCATTAAAAACTTGTTTGTTAGCTTTAAACCCTGTGGTATTTGCATTAGCTATATTATTGGCAATTGTATCTAACCTTCTATTTTGTGCAATTGCACCAGTTAAAGCTGTATAAATTCCTTT
>CALJPJ010000227.1 GCA_937980625.1 uncultured Bdellovibrionales bacterium | reverse complement strand
TCAGCACCACCAATTTCGTATCCTTTTAAACCAGCCCCTTCAATGAGTGCCCCAGACGATTGCGGTTTAGGGTTTCTAAATACGGAGCCACAACTGGGCTGGCTAATCGGCTGTTTCATGATTCTGTTGCGAGTGGCCTTTTTTATTTCTGACATAATATCTGGCTGATCTGGCTGTAGTGGCCAAGTTAAACCAACTTTAACAATTACTCCTGGCTGCCAGCCTTGGCTGGTTCGATAACTCCAATCAATAGCAGAGCCCTTAACTCTTTCAACCTCTAAAGAGTCACTTCTTAGAACATCAACCCAATCAACAATTTCACAAAACTCTCGCGGTAATCTTTTCTCACCTACGCCAGCATTCATAACAACACCACCGGCAATATTACCCGGTAAACCAGTTAAAAATAGAGCAGGAGATAATTTATGAGCTAAAAAATGCTTTAATGGCTCTGCTTTTGAGGTTCCTGCCCAGCACTCAAGCTTCAAATGTGTCTCTGTTTTTAAGACCTCAACACCAGCCAAACCTTTTAAACATATAACTAAACCCTTGATACCATTATCATGGATCAACACATTACTACCATCACCTAACAATGTAACTTTTAAGCTATTTGCTTTTGCCCACCTAAGGCTACTTTTTAAATCTTCAATATTATTTGGTAAAGAAAAATACTCAGCAGTCCCACCCACCTTCCAGGTGTTATACTGTTTTAAACTTACATTTTGCTGAACACATCTTGGCTGATCCATAATTTAGCTATAAAGAGCTTCACCCCATTTAGAAATATTACCAGCCCCTAATAAAACGACAACATCTCCGGGCTGAATACTTGATTTAATTTGATTAATGCCATCAATAGTTTGAGAGACAACAGATTTTTTTTCAATTGGAATTTCTTTAGCTAATAATTCTGAAGTCACTCCCTCAATAGGAGCCTCCCCAGCTGGATAAATATCTAACAAAAACAACTCGCTCACAGTATTAAAACACTGGCTAAACTCAGACCAACAGTCTTGTGTTCTTTTAAAGCGATGTGGCTGAAAAATCACTTTAAGTGGTCTCTCTGGGTACCTTTCTGCAAAAGCGGAAAAAACAGCTTTTAGCTCCGTAGGGTGATGAGCATAGTCATCATAATAATCAACTCCTCCCACTTCAGCTTTATGTTGAAAGCGTCGATCAACACCACCAAAGCCTGCCACTCCATCAGCACAGTCTTTAAAACTAAATCCAGCTTGTAGCCCACAAACAATGGCTGCTAATGAGTTTAAGGCATTATGTTTACCTGGAATTGGAATATTAACTTGGCCCAGTAACTCCCCTTTAAACAAAACCTTATAAACACCTTTTTCACCATCTAAAACATAGTCATTAAACTGTCCAAAGCCATAACTAAATTTATTTTTTGGAAAAGCTTTAAATAGTTCATAGGCTGTTCTGTCATCGCCACAATAAATGAGTTGGCCGTAAAACGGTATCCGTGAAGCAAAATCATAAAATGCACGCTTTACATTTTCAAAGGTTTTGTAATGATCTAAGTGATCGCTATCAATATTGGTTATAACCACAACTTCTGGTGATAACCTAGAAAAGCTGCCATCACTTTCATCCGCCTCGGCAATTAACCATTGTCCTTCACCTAACAGTGCCGTGGATTTAATTAAATCTAGACGACCACCAACAACAATTGTTGGATCTGCTTTAGCATTTATAAAAACTGAAGCCATCAAACTAGTTGTGGTGGTTTTGCCATGAGTGCCGGCAATAGCTACGCCTTTTTTTAACAACATAATTTCAGCTAAAGCTTCAGCTCTTGGAATCAATGGAATACCAAGCTGTTGAGCTTGTTTATACTCTACATTTGTAGGTTTAATTGCACTTGTATAAACCACAACATCACAATCAGTAACCTGCCCCTCTTCATGCCCCTTAAAAACCTTAACGCCTAACTTAGTCAAATGCTTTGTTTGCGAGTTGACACTCATATCGCTACCAGAAACATCAGCTCCCATATTATGCAAAAGCTCTGCTAGCCCACTCATACCAATTCCACCAATACCAATAAAGTGGACTTTAGATTTCATTAATCGCGTATTTTGCATTTATTCTCCAAAAGTATTTTCTAGTAGGTATTTTGCTATTTTCTCAGCTGAATTTGGCTGATGAAAACTTTTAATATTTTGTGACATCTGAATCAAGCTTTGCTTGTTATTTTTAAGCTTTAAAATCTCTTCAGCTAACCTCGCGGAGCTCGCTTCTTTTTGTTCAATCAAAATAGCAGCATTTTCGTCAGCTAAGCTTTTTGCGTTATCAAATTGATGATACTCAGATGAGGTTGGTAGTGGTATTAAAATACTTGGTAAACCAACTGATGCAAACTCAGATATAGTTCCTGTCCCCGCCCGTGCAATAGCTAAGTTAGCCCAAGCATACTTCCTAGGCATATCATGTATATAATCAATAAGCTTGAGTTGTTCCGTTTCATCTCCACACATTTGTTTAACCTGAGATAAGTTCTTAACACCTGTTTGTAACAAAATTCGTACATCTGGCGGTAAAAGCTCATTCTGAATCATTTCTAAAATAATTTTATTTATGGCCATCGAACCTTGAGAACCACCATAAACTAGTATGTTAAAGTAGGAATCCACTACTTTATCTACTTTTTGCTCAACCTCTTTCCTAATAGGTAAACCTAAATCTAAAGTTTCGCACTTCATATGTTTTTTAGATTTTTCAAAAACGACAAAAGCCATATCCATAAAGCTTGATAGCTTTCGGTTTGCTAAGCCTGGCAATGCATTGGGCTCCCAAATATATCTTGGTATATTTAAAAAACTGGCTGCCAACAAAATAGGCGCCGAGGCATGCCCACCAAAACCCATAACAAATTTAGGTTTCAATTTTAAAATTATATAAATTGCTTTTACAATTGCCACTGGCAACAAAAAAAGAGTGAATATACGCTCAAATTTTGAAACATTATGATTTAAACGCCCCATTTTAACTCTATGTAATGGGTAATTATACTTTGGTATAATTGTATTTTCTAAGCCCTTTGTGGCTCCCCAAAAGTTGACCTTTACATTTTCATTGATACTTTCTAAAGCTTTCGCCACAGCAATGGCCGGGTAAATGTGGCCCCCAGTCCCTCCTGCAGCTAAAATAATATTTTTATTCAAAGAAACACCTTTTAATAGTTTTAACCTATTTAGATTAGTTGCATAATTTAAATTATTCAACCTAGTTATTTTACACGTCTTATGGTTAAATTATAACTCGTTAAATTTAACAAGGATACAAACATGAAATTTATATTTTTAATAATAATTAGTCTCACTTTTATTGGTTGTTTAAATAAAAATAACTCCGCATCAGTTGGAAAAATGCATCACAAGCCAAAAGCACCAGAAAACAATAAAATTACAACTGAAAAAATTGAGCTCGGTAAAATGCTTTTCTTTGACCCTAGACTCTCAATTGACGGAACAATCTCCTGTAACAGCTGCCACAATGTCATGAATGGAGGGTCTGACAACAGAGCTGTTTCAGTCGGTGTATTAGGACAAAAGGGAGGCCGTGGCGCCCCAACAGTTTTTAATGCTGCTTTCTTATCCACTCAATTTTGGGATGGCAGAGCTAAAGACCTTGAAGAACAAGCCAAGGGCCCACTAACTAACCCAATTGAAATGGGTATGCCCGATCATAACACTGTTATGGCCCGTGTCTCGTCTGTGCCTGGTTATATTTCAGCATTTAAAAAAGTATTTCCCAATGACCCTAATCCAGTGAATATTGATAATTTAGCTAAAGCTATTGCTACATACGAAAGAACTTTAATTACAACCAACAGTCCTTTTGATCAGTTTATGGCCGGCAATAAAAGTGCTCTCACTGAGCTACAGAAAAAAGGCTGGGATAATTTTAAAACTGTGGGCTGTAACTCTTGCCATGGAGGCAACCATTTTGCTGGCCCAGATTTACCACTAGGACAAGGTTTCTTCCAAAAATTTCCGGCTTTTCCAAATGATGCCATTGAAACCAAATATAATTTTCAAAGTGACACAGGACTCATGAGCCAAACTAAAAATGAGACTGATAAAAATATGTGGCGAGTGCCAACTTTAAGAAATATAGCTGATACCGCTCCTTACTTTCACAATGGCAAAGTTAATAACTTGTCAGAAGCTGTTAAAATAATGGCTAAACTACAATTAAATGTGGACCTAACTAGTGAGCAACAAGAAAGCTTAGTCGCCTTTTTACAAAGCCTAAGTGGGTCAATACCTCAACAAACCATGCCGACTCTTCCACCCACTAAAAATACATCTATAGTAAAAGTAAATTAATAGTTTAATGTTTACTCTAAGCCGGCCAATTTATTTTAATTGGCTGGCTTAGTCATCTGCAGGCTTTCAATATTAAAAGTAAAAGTCGTAAAAAACTCTAATTCATGCAATTTTAACAAAATTTAATCTTATTTAATGTGAAATTTAAACAACTTTAAATTTATTTAAAGCTCATTTCACCAGTGAAATTTTTTATTTTCACTTGAGCTACCATAAATTTAGTTTATATGTCTCATAATTCATACATGAATCGTCAAATAAAATATATAGGTATTTAAGGCTACTTTTGACATTTACCCCCAAGTTTTGACTAAAATTTGACATTGGCCCACGTGTGCAATAACTAATCATCAAGAGGTAATAATCATGGAACTAAACTTACACAGCTGCCACAGAGCATTTTTAGAAAGCTATATTAAAAAGCATAAACTCTCTTTTAAATCTTTAGCCAATTCAGTCAGCAATATTGCTTCTGCCTCAACCTTATCACGAATTACAAAAAAAGATAAAAATGGCAATTTTGCCAAAAACTTTGAAGTCAATATGGACACTTGGGTCAACTTAATCTCTAATTTAAAGCTAACCAAAGAAGAGGCTGCTCAAGCTATTTTATTACGGGCAAGTGATTTCCTAACTGATACTAATTGTCCAAGAAGTAACGAAATCAACAAAATCATTAATAAATCTAAAAATGAAATCATAGCCAGCTCAATTTCTCGCTGTGACTTAAGCGAAGAAGCTCTATGTGTTGCTGATACATATGACAAGCTGCCAACTCGCTTTAAAAAGTTTATTGCCCAAGAAAGTTATAAGCTGGTTTCATTTCTAGACGAAATCAACCCAATGACTGCGATGATGTTAAAAACCAACCGAATTAGTTTAAAAAGATTATCTAACTAAAGTAAAAGGAGCGTCAGTGATTCACCAAGATAAATACAACGCTAAACAAAAAGAAAGGGATGATGAAAACATTGAGTCTTTTTCTGTTACCTCAGAATCTGGTGCAGAGTATGTACCTCCATTTATCTTCTTCTTTATCTCTGGCTTAAAAGCTGGCCTTTACCATGACTTAGGTCAAATCAATACCCTTAAAACAAATAACCCACTTTACGCCTCTTCCATTGACCAGTGGACGGCAAAGGCCATTACGGAAGGCGTTATCAAAATTGAAACTGATGGTCTCATTAAAGTTGTCAACAGCTCTTATACATTTAACAAATTAACTCCAAATAACTTAGAAAAAAAATTACTTCCTGTGAGTGAAGTCATTCAAAAGTGTGCTATTAAACAATCCAAAGAAACCCCAAACAACTTATCTACTTTGAATGTTTTTATGATTGAAAATACACCCGAACAATTAAAAGAGTACAAACAAATTGTTAAAGACTTTTATAATAAAATGATGAAGTTAACAGAAAAATCTAATCAAATTTTACCTATTGATAAAATACACTATTTAACTATTTCTACTTGTACCTTTGACCAGGAGACATTAAATGATATTTAAAATGTTTTTAACCCATATGTTAACTTTAGCATTTATTATTGCTAGCAGTATG
>CALJPJ010000226.1 GCA_937980625.1 uncultured Bdellovibrionales bacterium | reverse complement strand
AAAAAATGTTTAATATTTTTAATAATAATTTGTTCAGCATTGTCCTCTTTTGCTGACATTGAAACGGCAAAAAGAGTAAATTTATCTAATAATACTGGCTGGCTATACAATGTCTCTGGCAATGTGCTTTCAATTTCATACTGCTCTGATTTAAGGGTAGCTAATAAGGACTGTAGAGTTATATACAGTGACAGGTATAAAGGAAATATTGAAGATATAGTCGATGTTATTCAGTCAGAAAACACTCCTGATAAACCTAAGCTACACGATAATGCTCTAGTTGGTTTTTTAGTCAGCTATTTTTCAGTTCCAGCAGTGCTTTCAGTAGCTGCAGCCGTATCAGAAGGAGCAGCTTTTGGTTTAATTGCGTTTGCTGGGATATCTATTTCGCCGATCCAATCATTATTTGTTAAAGATCTGTATACTAGAGGTCTGGCCTGGTTTGGTCCTCCATTGATTGGGGCTGCTGTTACTACAGGAATGGTAGGTTTAGTGCTTTATAATGTATATAAAATGCATAAAAACAACATGAGTGAAAAAGAATTGAAAGCTAAGTTAGAAGCTTTAAGACAAGCAATGCTAAACACGGTGATTAACCCTGAAGAGGGTGCCAAAAAATTAAGCGCTGCAGAGTTTAATCGTCAGTTGAGTTTTGTAATGGCTGAATTGATTAAATACAACTAATTTTCAGTTAATTTAAAAATTCATAAATATAAGAGAACTTAAACTATAAAGGCTAAATGATGAATCATTTAGCCTTTAACTTTCCAATTTAGTCTGTATTAACTTAAACCTTTGATTCACTCGAAATCAGAATTATAAAAAAGAGTCTGATAAAATCAATCAGTTTAAATCTATTGTTTAATTAAAAAAAACACTCTGTGAACGAGTCGGTTTTTTGTTTAATTTCACGAATTGACTCACCATCATAGTTGACTGGCAATTGGAATGAAAAGAATTTTTTTAGTTTTAAATTGCTATCAAAATTTAAAAAAGTGATGCTTTCACCTGACTTAGTTAAAATATTATTTTTTGTATATAAGTTGTTTTGTTTAAAAAATATAATATTTTTTTCATACCCTGGCCCTATGAAACTTGTTTTTGGGTAAATAGAAGCTAGCCAGTAAACAGGGATATGGTTTTGATCGTAAAAGTTCATTAGTGTTATTTTTTTGTTCTGACTAGTTTTGTAAAATGACATAGCTAGGCCAGATGTCGTAAAATCAACTTTAGTAAAATCTATACCACATTTTTGATTGCTATTATCTTTGCCCTCATATGTAAAAGCAACATCCCATTTATTAAGTTTGTTGGTGTCCACTTTTTCAAAATCTACTTTGAATGTTGGGACATTATTTAATAGTTTGTAAATATCAAGTACCCAGTAGACTCTTTCCGGAAAGTTAGCAAAACTGTTTATCGTAAACAAAGTAGTTGCAAGTATCAAAATATATTTCATGAGTGTTTCTCCTAATTTATAGAGTTTATTTTTATCATATTAAAATTAAAAAACTGTCATTTAGTCTTCAAGAACAGAGTTTTTCTTAAGTTTACAATGAATTTCACTAACTCCACCCTCCATAGAGCGAACAGAAGTATATTCAATCACATCAATTGGTGCATTTCTTACTAGGTCAGTCATTACAGCTGTTTGAAACTCCCAAGTATTAACACTTGATCCGCCAGAGTTAACTCCTTTTGTGATGATATCAGCTCGTTTCATAGCTTCACTGAATATATCGTAGCAAGTCATTAAAGCAGTGATGCCTAAAATCTCAGTTGATTTTGAACGTCTGTAGTTTAGTAATTTATTTACAAAGTTGAGTTTAACTTCTTTTGTGACGGGTTCAGATATACAGCTAGTAGTTGTTTTTTTTTCATCACCACTCCACTCGGTAACAGTTTGAATTGAAAGTCGCTGGTGGTCCTTACCATTGATTGAAGTTAATATTTCGTCAAAACTAGCTTTATCATAGTATGACATAGAAACTATATTAGTTTTACGAAGAGTGTTGTAATAGTTAAACTTTCGCTTTTTTGAGTCTTGTGGAAATGCAAAAGCTTTTTTTAAATCATTTGGACAATTTTTTTGAGCTGTTACGATTGGTTCAAAGTTAATTGCTGGTAATTCTGCGTAATGGCTTGCTAAGACATTAGATGCAAAGGCAAAGATGATCACTGTTTGAATTAAAAGGCTTTTAAGTAGGTTTAATTTCATTGTTATTTCTCCTGAGTAATTTTACTTTTCTCAAATCAGAAAAATAGTTTTGGGAGAGTTAAGTAAAATAATTATTATATAAAGTTATATTTAAAATACAATCTAACATATATTTTTTTATTTTTGGTGACTGATTGTAAATTAGTTAAAAACGCTTAAAGTTGTCTAATATTTCATCGCTCTAGATAACAAAAATTCTCAAATTAGGCTTGTTTATATCTGACAGTATAGTTTTAATTAAATGTAATAATTAAGAGTAGGTTTGTTGGACCAATTTATTGTGGTCAATATGGCACTGGTAAAATTTTTATTTAGCTGAATTTATTTATTATTTGCTTTCAAAGGCAATAGATTTGTTCTGAGGCAAATTATTTATTTATATTTTTTGGTATAGATATTGAAAATAACTAAACATATTAAGACACTTTGGCACTAATTTAATTTTGCTAAAAATTTTTTTAATTATAAAACAGGGGCGGGTATGAAATTTTTATTAACAATTACGACTTTATTATCAATAAACTTAGCTGTAGCCAATAACTCACAGGCTGGCTTGAGATCAGTAAAAAATCAAGTGAGTGATACATTGGACTTCTGTGATACAGGCAGAAGGTCAACTATCAGGTGTATTAAAAATGAAATAAATATTATTGAAAGTGAACAATATAGTATCGCTTCATCTAGAAATAACAACCGACTAATTTGTATTATTGACACTGACTACTTTGATGATGACGGGGACGGTTGGGGTTGGATACCAGCAACTCAAGAGTCTTGTGTTGTTATTGGGCAAACTGATACAAGTAAAAGGGCTCCGCAATTGGATAACTCTATGGATATTTATAGAGGCTTGAAATGGCTTAATAGAGTAAAACATTGTTTTGAAAATTTTGTACCTAGTCGTTTTCAATCATTTGACTCAAGAAATAATAGAGGTCGTAAACAAAGAGTGCAAGATAAAAGACGACGAGGAAACCGAGTAGTTAGTTGTATTGAAGGTCAGTTTAATCGTAGAAGGTAAGTAATGTTCAAAGTAAGGTGTAATTTTACATCTTACTTTTTTATTAAATAAAAAAGTCATAGCGATAAAAAATACCGCCTAAGCTGTCACATTTCTCGCGCCCTTTCATGAATCTCATTTTTTTAATATTTTTAATATGGCTTTTAATCCAAAATTTTTGTTTATTTTCTGATAAACTAATTTGTTTTTTCAGATTAATATTTAATTCTTGATTAAATAATTTTAGGCTAATCATGGAAACATATTCATCAATTTTAATTAACTGCTTTTGTTGAATCATGCCTTTGTCCTCTCCTAGATTACAAAGGTTGGTTACTACAGAAACTTGGTATATTCGCTTATATTTATTTTTGTAAGCATTAAAATAAGTAGAAACCCAGCCCGTGTTTATTCTGTTTTTACTATTTAGAGAATACTTATGTTTAACTTCAAATTTATTAATAAGTGCTGTGATCTGATTTTTACTATCAAAAACAGTTGGAGTTTTTAGTTTAATAGATATTTCGTTGAAGTGTTTAGTCACTATCTTACTATTTAGAGGCTTCGTAAGGCCAGCACAGGGTAGAAATAAAGACAAAGTTATAAATAGTTTCATGAAATTTCCTTCGAAATGGTTTTGTGTTTAAGTTAATTTATTTAATTAGTTATACATAATCAAGCAAAGTGTTTTTTTGTAATTTTTATTCAGAAAATTAACTAACTTTGAATCTCATTGACTTATTTTTGAGGCCGCTAAACAATGCTCAGCATAAGTTATTTAAGTCTAAGTAGTTTTTAATGAGTAGGTAGAATTTGTGAAATTTTATATTTTAGCTGTTAGTATATTTTTATTTCAACCAGTTATGTCGACAGAGTCTGACTCTACTGATTTTTCACATCGATTAGCAATTGAACTTAAACATCAAATAGATAATCAATGGAAATTGCACAAAACTGTTTTGCAAGTGCCAAACCTAGGTGAAGTAATTTTAGGTGAAGATAAAAATAAATTTAGATTGAATTTATATAATGTAGTTTACCGCGGAGTTATGGAACTTTATGCGCTGAGCGATGATCTCGGCGAAGAGTTACTTAACAATATTAAACTTTATCCCAATATTGAGGTTAAAATTAAAGATATTAGAAAATTTAAATTTAATATC